>NZ_JBNNVB010000035.1:0-54652 GCF_050280325.1 Lysinibacillus sp. NPDC093216
TCCCATACCGAACACGGAAGTTAAGCTCTTTAGCGCCGATGGTAGTTGGGGGCTTCCCCCTGTGAGAGTAGGACGTCGCTAGGCACCTGAAAAAGTCGAGGATTTATTCCTCGACTTTTTTGTTTGCAATTTTTTAGTAAACGTTAACCCTACCTTATTAGTTGAAGAAGTGTCGACATTATATAGCCCAGGCTCAAAATTAATTAGTACTTGGGCTTTGGTGTTGCATTATCAAATCATTTTAGCCATTGTAATATTCGTAATTTCATAACCCATTTTTTCATATAAGCCACGTGCAATTTTATTATGACCAAAAACGTTTAGACCAATTTTATTCATACCTAACTCTTTAGCAATAATTTCAGCTTCTTTCATTGCTTTCTTGCCATACCCCTGCCCTTGATATTGTTCAAAAATCACAAAATCATATATAAAACCTTCATTAGGATTTGTAGGCGCCTTTTGCGAAATCCAAATCATTCCAACTAAGATATCGTTGTGAAAGATAGAGAATAAATGATTATTCTCGGTCTTCTCATTTTGTGGTAGTAGTCGTTCAAATGATTCCCTCGACAAGTCAAGCGCTTCATCTTCAGTCCAATTTCCGGAAGCGATCTTGTCTTTTGCGTAGTCTTCAATTGCATAACTAATATATTGTTTGAACTCCTCTTGGTTCATAGGTTTTAATGTAATCAATTTATTTTCCTCCTATTCTATTTATTTAATTTTAGCATCTTTTTAAAATTTCTGATAATGATACTTGAAACCGCTCATCGTACAATCCAATTAAACAAAACATAAAAAAGTGGAGTTATTATCATAAGATAGTAACTCCACATAGCTTGCTGATGAAATTATTTCCAATTAAAACCCTTTTTCGCTAAGAAATCTTTGATATGAGGACGGCGTTGTTCAATTAAAAAATCAGCCATTTGCTTTGTCCAGTTATCAATTTTTCGATTGGATGAGCGAGAATTGTAGTATGCTTCCATTGTGTCGTTGTAAGCTGGTAAAAGCTCCTCGTATTTTTCTGCATTGTACTCATTTTCATGTAATACTGCTGCGACAGGTAAACGAGGTTTTACTTCATTGCGACGAGCAGGAACTCCAATTGTTAAGCCGAATAGTGGGAAAACATAGTCAGGTAGATTGAATAATTCGCTTATTTCTTCAAGCTTATTACGCACTCCTCCAATGTAACAAATTCCATATCCCATAGATTCTGCGGCAACGACAAAGTTTTGTGCGAATAATGATACATCGGCTACTCCAACAAGTACGTTTTCTGCCGAATCAGCTACAATGTCTACACCTTCTAATTTACCTGCTGATTGAAGACGTTTGAAATCTACACAAAAGACAAAGGCACCGCCAGAAGTTTCGTATTGACGAGGATTACCAGAGAGCAATCCTAATTTTTCTTTTTTCTCGGCATCTGTTACCCAAATGACACTATAAGCTTGTACAAAATGTGATGTAGCAGCCATTTGTGCAGTAGCAATTAATTCTTCAATAATTTCTTTTGAAATCGGATTTCCATCATAAATACGAACCGAAGAGTGGTTCCGTAATAGTTCTTTAACCATTTATAAAATCTCCTTTTTCCCTTTATATATACCAAGAGCATATCACGCTTCGTCTTCAAAATCGAATTTTTTCGATGTTGAAGTTATTTTCAGATAATTTACGAATGCATAAAATCTCTCGTATAATAAAATATTTTGTTAGTTATAGATTAAAAATTCTAAATAGTTTAAAATTATGTATGGACGGTTTATTTGGTTAGATTTCTAATAATTGGATGACTATACCAGTGGATTAAACCGAGTAATTAGTTGAATAAAAATAAAGTCGGATGGAGGAATAAGGGATGGCAGAAAAGTTGGCGAAAAAGCTTCGTAATGAACAGCTACGGAGCAGGGTTGTAACAGCAGAAGAAGCAGCATCTTGGATTAAAGATGGTATGGTACTTGGAATGAGCGGGTTTACACGTGCTGGTGATGTTAAAGTGGTACCTCTTGCACTTGTGGAGAAAGCTAAAAAAGAGAGCTTCCAGGTAGATGTGTATACAGGTGCATCACTTGGCCCAGAGGTTGACCAATACTTAGCGGAAGCTGGCGTTATTCGTAAACGTGGACCTTTCCAAGCGGATGCTGGTATTCGTAACAAAATCAACAGTGGTGAAATCGCATTTGTTGATGCTCATCTTTCACATAATGCGGAGTTAGTACGTCAAGGCATTATTGGTCCTATTGATTTTGCGATTATTGAAGCAGCTGCTATTACAGAAGACGGCTTACTAATTCCTACAACTTCAGTTGGTAACTCTCCGATTTTTGTGCAAGAAGCAGACCAAATAATCATTGAGTTGAACGTAGCTCAGCTTGATGCATTAGAGGGTGTCCATGATATTTTTGTACCAGGTCCACAGGGAAAACGTGATCCAATTCCATTACAAAATGTATCCGATCGGCTTGGCGCAATTGGC
Organism: Lysinibacillus sp. NPDC093216; assembly: GCF_050280325.1. Lineage (NCBI taxonomy): Bacteria > Bacillati > Bacillota > Bacilli > Caryophanales > Bacillaceae > Lysinibacillus > Lysinibacillus sp. NPDC093216. The sequence goes on from NZ_JBNNVB010000035.1 coordinate 2,489, forward strand.
ATACCACTAGATTTAGATAAAGTAAAGGGCATAGTGATTTCAGATATTTTAGATGCGCCATCAACGATTGTTCCTGCAGATGAAGAAACAGATATTATGGCCAATCATTTATTAAATTTCCTACGAGAAGAAATTAAAGTAGGTCGTTTAACAACAAGCTTAAGACCAATTCAATCCGGTGTAGGCTCAGTTGCAAACGCCGTTTTATTAGGTTTTAGAGATTCTGAGTTTGAGAACTTAGAAGTATATTCAGAAGTACTGCAAGATGCAGTATTCGAATTAATTGATGCAGGAAAAGTAAACTTCGCATCTGCTACTTCTATTACCCTTTCCGAAGAAGTAGGAAACCGAGTTTATGGTGATTTTGAAAAGTATGCAGATAAGCTAGTATTACGTCCGCAAGAAATCTCAAACCAACCAGAAATTATTCGCCGACTCGGGTTAATTTCTGTTAATACAGCACTCGAAGTAGATATTTATGGGAATGTGAATTCTACGCATGTTTCTGGCACGAAAATGATGAATGGAATCGGTGGCTCTGGAGACTTTGCACGTAATGCACGATTAGGTATTTTCGTCACAAAATCTTACGCGAAAGGCGGAAATATTTCTAGTATCGTTCCAATGGTATCGCATGTAGACCATACAGAGCATGATGTAGACGTTATCGTAACAGAGCAGGGAGTAGCAGACTTACGTGGGCTGGCTCCAAAAGAACGGGTTGGGCTCATTATCGATCACTGTGCACACCCGGAATATCGTGAGCAATTATGGAAGTATTTTAACGATGCCAATGAAGCAACAGGTGGGCACCATACGCCACACGAACTAGAAAAAGCGCTTTCCTGGCATGTGAATTACGCAAAAAATGGTACGATGAAGAACCCTGCTTTATTGAAATAATAAAGTAATAAAAGCCTTGAAGGACAGTTGACCTGTTCCTTCAAGGCTTTTGATTGTTATTAATGTTGTCCCGAAAGCTTAGGTAGCCCCGCGAAGTGATCGGTAACCCCGGTAAGTGATCAGGTAACCCTCTCAAGTGCTCAGGTGTCCAAAGAAAACCCTAGCTGCTTTTTACAATAAGCCAATCCATTTCCAATATGTTGCGGAGAATAGAAGAACTAGGATGTATCCAATAATCGTTAATGGAATACCAGATTTTAAGAAATCCTTTGTTGTAAAGGCTCCTGTACCATAGGCAAGCATATTTTGCGGTGCACTAATAGGTAAGAGGAAGCCAAAGCTAATAACGAATTGTTGCACGATAACGAAACCAACCTGATCGACATTAGCCGTTAATGTTGAGGCTAAAACGATAAATACTGGTATAAGTGCAGATGCTAAGCTTGTTGCACTCGCAAAGCCTAAATGAATAAGAATATTAAATAAAGTGACAAGCGCAATTGTTGCAAGAATTGGCATAGAATCTAAACCGAGTGAACCGAATACCTTATCTGATAACCACGATGCACCTTTAGTATTAAGCAAGACTGTTCCTAGCATAATTCCTACTGCAAAGACGATAATTGTTCCCCAAGGAATATGAGGCTCAACTTGCTTCCACGAATAGACTCCGATTTTTGGCATTAATAAAATGGCGATTGCAACGATTGTGACGGTTGTCGTATCGAATGGGTGGAGTTTACCCTCTGCTGCCCAGAAAAATAGTAAAACTACCGATGTGATGATTAATCGAATTTCGGGAGCTTTTAATGGACCAAGTTCCGCAAGCTGTTTTTTGATTACTTCTTTACCACCTTCAATATTACTTGTTTCAGGTTTAATTAGTGTAATCATAATGAAAAATAGAGCCACTGACATGATGATTGAGAAGGGGGCAGCGTAAAGTAACCAAGCACCCCAAGAAATATCTACACCGAATTGTTCTTTGATGAAATTTAAAGCGACCATATTTTGAGCTGCTGCCGTTTTAATACCGATGTTCCAAATGGAAACAGCTTGTACAGAAGTAATGACTAGTAAAGCAGCAAGTCGACTATCACGTGGTAAACCAAATGCTGCTACCATTCCGAGTAGTATTGGTACAACTGCGCCTGCACGTGCAGTAGCAGAAGGGACAAAGAATGCGAGTGCAATAGATACTAAAATAGCACCGAATACAATGGCTTTCGTTTTTGTCCCAACTAGTGAAAGTATCCAAAGCGCAAGACGTTTATGTAAATTCGTAATTTGCATGGCTGCCGCTAGGAAAAGAGCTGCGGCTACTAGTGCAACTGCAGAATTACTAAATCCGCTTAATGCTAACTTTAATGCATCCGATGTTCCTAACGCTCTCGTTGGATCTTCCATTGACGGAGCTAGCCCTAGTAAGATTGTAACGAGAGCAATAATCATGGCAGAGCTAACGGGATAGGATACTGCTTCTGTAACCCATAGGATGACCGCGAAAGCTAAAATAGCCAAAGCTCGTTGTCCGGCTACAGGTAAATCGCCGTTGTTAGGTAAAAAAGTAATGATGATTAATGAAGCGAAGGCTAATCCAATCCAGAGTGGTTTCAAATTACGTTTCTGTTTTGCTTGTTCAGAAGTAGACATACTTTTCATCCTTTCTTAAACATGACTGTAATTTTCACATCGGCTAGTAAAATGCTTTATTAAGAAAGTTAATTTGTCTAATTATTGTAAAAAAACTAGTATGTGAAATACCCTCTATTTATAGCGATAATGGGCAGTTGCGAGAAAATATACGGTCAAAGAAAAGACAAAAATATCCAAAAGATTTTATTTTTTCTTTTTGAATGCTGAAGTTACTTTAGGCTCAGTTCCTAGCATCAATCGCTTAATATTTTCGATATGCAAAATGATGGCTATACCAAAAAGTAATAGGGCTAAAATCGTTGGGCCAACTCCAGGAATCCATAAATAAGTGGCTGTACAAAAAACGAGATAAAATTCAAGTACACCGACAATTAAATAGTTCGTCACGAAAGATAAAATAACAAATAAAATGAGTGCAAACAAGCCAATTTTCCAATCAATCGCAAGTAATATTCCTATGATTGAAGCAGTTCCTTTACCGCCATTGAAGCCCATATAAAATGGGAAATTATGACCTAGAATGACACCGGAAGCTACGATATAGATGAAGAGCCAAACTTGTACTTCTGTTAATTGTGTTATATCTGCTAAATAAACATGTGCACCGATTATAGCTGCAACGCCTTTACCGATATCGATCAGTGCAACTAATATGCCGTATTTCCAGCCAAGGGAAAGTGTTGCATTAGAGGCACCTGCATTGCCATGACCGGCCATTTTTAAATCTACCCCTGATAAAAACTGAGCAACTTTAGAGCCGTGAATACAGCCAATCAAATAACCAACAAGAAGAAAAATAATAACGGCTTTTATCATAAAAATTCTCCTTTCCAAATAATGGGTTCATCACAAAAGTTCTAACATTGTGTTAGCCCGAAGCCCCTAGGAAACGCCCAGCCGAAACGGAAATCAGTCCATGCTTTGGTGACCAAAACAATAAATATCTAAAATAGTGTATGTGTTTGGATTACGTAAAGAAGCAGACAGAAGTTTCGGAAAAAATAAAATTTTAGTATTGACAGAGAAAAAGTCTATGTTTATACTTTGTAACAACGATGGAAATTGAATCTCATACTCTTATCAAGAGCGGCGGAGGGATAGGCCCTATGATGCCCGGCAACCAGTAAGTGACGAACTTGCTAAGGTGCTAATTCCTACAGATTCTTACTTGGATCTGGCAGATAAGGGGAGGAAAACTTGCAACCGCAACCCTCTTCTTAGCTGAAGAGGGTTTTTGTTTTCTACTGAAAAAATCCTCCTCATCTCCGGTACCATCGTAAAAAAATAACCATTTGGAGGTATACAATGACAAAATTTAAACCAGAAACATTGCTGTTACACGGTGGCCAAGAGCCAGACCCGGTAACAGGATCTCGTACAGTACCCGTATATCGCTCAACGGCTTTCGTTTTTAAAGACACTGCTCATGCGCAACGTCTTTTTGCCTTAGAGGAAGCTGGTAATATTTACACTCGTATTACAAACCCAACTGTAGATGTTTTTGAAAAACGCGTCGCTTTATTAGAAGGCGGTACAGCAGCAGTAGCACTTTCATCTGGTGCAGCAGCAATCGCGTTTTCCATTTTAAATCTTGCAGGGGCAGGCGATGAAATTGTTGCAGGTAGCTCTTTATACGGAGGTACTTATAATTTATTCGCTAACACACTACCAAACTACGGTATTAAAACGATTTTTGTAGATGAAACAAATCCAGAAAATTTCAAAGCTGCTATTACTGATAAAACAAAGGCCGTGTTCGCTGAAGTTTACGGTAACCCAAGTTTAAAGGTACTAGATATTGAAGCAGTAGCAAATATAGCACATGAAAACGGCTTGCCATTAATTATTGATAGCACATTTGCTTCACCATATGGCTCTACACCAATTGACTACGGTGCAGATATCGTTGTTCATTCTGCAACGAAATGGATTGGTGGTCATGGAACAACTTTAGGTGGCGTTGTAGTAGATGCAGGGAAGTTCGATTGGACTCGTGGACGTTTCCCAGGCTTTACTGAGCCAGATGCTTCTTATCACGGTTTGCGTTATGGTATTGACACAGCAGATGCAGCATTCGCCACAAAACTGCGTGTGCAACTGCTACGTGACTTTGGACCAACATTAAGTGCTGATGCGGCATTTAATTTATTACAAGGTTTAGAAACGCTTCATTTGCGTATTCCTAAACACAATGAAAATGCATTAGCAGTAGCTGAATATTTACGAAACCACCCATCTGTGGAATATGTAAATTACAACGGCTTAGAAGATTTCCCTACCCATAATTTAGCTAAAAAATATTTAAGAAATGGCTTCGGTTCTGTGCTTACATTTGGCATTAAAGGTGGACGTGAAGCAGGGCGTAAATTAATCGATAGTGTGAAATTATTCTCACACGTAGCAAATGTAGGGGATGCTAAATCATTAATTATTCATCCAGCATCTACTACACATCAGCAACTATCTGCTGAAGAGCTAATCCAAACTGGCGTAACCGAGTCGCTCATTCGCTTATCAATCGGTTTAGAGGCAGTAGAGGACATCATTGCAGATTTAGAACAAGCTATTGAACAAGTAACAGCTTCACAACAAGAAGTAGAAGCTTAATAAATAAAATACATTGGCTAATGTTGTAGCGTTTACGTATTTTCTCATTCGATAGGCCTCATTTGGTAATGCGTCAAACGTTGCTACATCATCCGCTCCCCTCATTTGGTGAGAGTAATGAAATGGTTTAAAATTAATACCTAGTAATTTTATAAGTATTGTTGACTTGGTTAAATCCTTGTTTTATACTAGGAAATAAGAAAAGTGTTCGAAGGGCTACCAACCTAGAACCAATTTAAAGCGCCGACTTGTTGATCGGTAAAGTGTTTTCAATTAATGCTCAAACTAATTTAGTTTCATAAGTGCTCCCCCACTTTTGAATATATGAAGAGGAGTAGTTACTCAGCCAGTAGCTACTCTTATCTACAAAACTGATGATAAAGGAGTGTTTTAAATGGGAAATGTGTATAGTGCGCAAAACATTGCATCTTATCTTATTTATGAATTAAATGAAGGTCATGTGTTTGTGAACAACATGTCCATTCAAAACATACTTGTGTCAGTTGAGCGTAAATGGCAAGAGATCTTTGGACATTCTGCTTTTAAGGAAATGGTTTATGTCAAAGAGGAAGGCTATACAGTAAAAGAAGTTTTCGAAGCTTATGAAAGCTATGGAGCAAATCATATTCCTCTACCTGCGACAGAGTATTATTTAAAATACGGCACATTCCAATTAGTTGAACGTACGTATGCAATACCAAATTTTACGCAGGAGGAAATAAGACTGGTGCAACAAGCTTTAACACAATATCGTTATAAATTGCTAGCCAAAGCTAGTTAATTATCCCTCATATATTTGGCTCATTCTCTGCTGCTACAGGGAATGAGCTTTTTAAATTAGATGATGAAGATATACAGAAAAAATTTTATTAATATATTTCAAAAGAACAATTTTTATGAATGTCTTTACATACATATATATAATAGAAGAAAGGCATTTATTTTCTTCTTTCAGTAAACATCCACTGAAATAGAGGGTCTAGAACGCCACGTCCTGTGGCAACGACATCAAGTTGGCCCAAAGCCTCCGGCGGATGTCACGGAATCGGAAAGAGCTCACATAGGATGTTAGCCTAAAATCATCGCATCCATGCGATAACGGCTAACTGACCTGCATCACGCAGGCCTAAGCACAAAGCCGATTCCGGACGCAATTATGCCGAGGCATAATTGGTAAAGAAACGTCAATATTTGTTCAATCATTATAGATTTAAGTGAAAAATCATATAATAAAAGGGATGAAAACGATTTCCTTTGCACGTCTACAGGAAACAAATGTCCATCCTAGAAAGATTTTTCTTGTGCAATGTATGTATTTACGTTACAATTTTCTTTAAGTTGATTTTTGAATTATTTGAATTTGTTTGTTTCACAGTGTATCTTCATTCAGAATGTTTTTTGTAGCGAAAGTGAAACGCCATGACTAAATATCTGTTTGAAGACGAAGTGTTAGAAACACGGCAAACTGACCTGCTTTGTATAGTCGGCACACAATTCAAAATCTGTAAGAATTAAGCTGAGACGAAATAAATATAATGAAACTGCGGAATGTAAGTTGGAGGGAATAGGAATGGCAACTATAAAGGCAGCTATATTAGGATTTGGAACGGTAGGTCAAGGAATTTACCATATATTAAACGAAAAGCGTGAAGAGCTTAAAAATAAATTAGGAATTGAGCTAGAAGTAGCAAAAATTTTAGTTACAGACACTAGCCGTGAACGTGTACCAGGTACCGCGCATTTAATGACAACTAGTATGGATGAAGTCTTAGCAGAACCAGGTATGCAGGTTGTTTTTGAGGCAATCGTCAATGAGGAGCCAGCTTTTACTTATTTAAAGCGCGCTGTTGAACATAAATGTCATGTCATCACAGCTAACAAAGTAATGTTTGCAAAACGAGGCTTGGAGTTACAGGATCTTGCAAAAGCGAATGGTGTTTTTGTAGGATTTGAAGCAACGACCGCTGGCGGTGTACCAGTTATTAAAACGATGAAAAACATTTTGCTTGTCAATGAGGTTAGTCGTATTCAGGGTGTTTTAAATGGGACATCCAACTATATTTTAACGAAAATGCGTTCACAGGGCTGGTCGTTCGAAACTGCATTAAAAGAGGCGCAAAATTTAGGTTATGCGGAGGCAGATCCATTTAATGATATCTCAGGACAGGACGCCTTCAAAAAATTAATGATTTTAAGTGCTTTGGCATTTGGTGAACAACCAGACTGGTCTGACGTCGAAGTAGTCGGAATTGATAGCATTTCGGCAGAGCAAGTAAAAGAAGCGTGTGAAAAAGGCTTGCGTTATCGCCATGTAGCTGAGGTTGAGAAGCTAGCAGATGGTAAAGTGGTCGCGAAGGTTGGGCCACAATTAGTTGATAAAGAACATCCACTTTATCCAGTTGATGACGTCAATAATGCTGTGGCATTGGACACAAATTATATTGGCACATTAACGCTAATTGGACCAGGGGCAGGTATGTATCCAACAGCTAGTGTAATGGTTGAGGATTATGCGGAAATTATCGGTAAACGAGCTGGATTTGTCGTAACAATATAATAGATGCCTATCATTCAACAATGTTCTAATTGTTTGAATGATAGGCATTTTTTAATCCTCATCTTTAACATCAATATCCTCTGGAATAGGTGTATTCCGCCAAATCTCTATTTCCTCTTTAATACGATCTAACTGCTCAAAATAAGTGCTGAACTGCCCACTATTAATCAGTATTTGGTCCCCGTCGTATACTGAACGAATACGGCCCTCGTAAACTAGGCGAAGTACTTGATCTTCTGGCATACCAAGTTCGATGGCTGTTTCTTCAATTGTTTTATACATAAATTTCGCTCCTTTTATTGTTTTTATTATAACCTCCCTTTAATAGAAAGCCTACTATGGGTTAATAAATGAAAGAAAAAGGAAAATGGTAATTGTTTGATTTTGGATAAATCTGTATTATTAATGTTAATGAGTAGTGACGGTCGAGGGACAATAATGAAGATTAGCTAATACCATTTTGCCAAGTAAAATAAACTTTCTGAAATGGTCATGGGAATTGACAATTTTAGCTGCTGCTAGCATTGTGTTATTCAAGGTCTTTTTTTCTCATCAATTCGTCTTACAGGTGTAGTTATTGGAACCGCTGTAACGATTGGTAGCTCTCCTGTCTTTTGTGATGCTTTAGAATGAGTACTATGGAAATAACAGCCGATAAAGGTGTGGCGAATAGCAACTGTAATGGCAATTTGTTAATGAGGAAGGGGCTGTCCGTATGGGGGAATTGGACTAGCCCTTTCTACTGGTCTTTCCTTTGTAAATATATGTTGAAACATATGCCCTGTATATAAGTTGATTGGAGTGGGGCTTTAACTTCTTTCAGCGGATGTTTGGAAACCCCTGAAAGAATTAAAACCTTAAGAAATTCTTCATTTTTATAATAACTGGTTTTTAAGATTTAAAAGGTACACTATTAATTGAGAGCGAGGTGTATATCATGACGAAACTAACAGTTCTTGTAACAGACGATGATCAAGATATTCGTGATGGTATTGAGATCTATTTAAAGAATGAAGGTTACAATGTCATTAAAGCTGCTGACGGCTTAGAGGCACTCGAAAAATTAGAAAACAATGACGTACATTTAATTATTTTAGATATTATGATGCCAAATATGGATGGAATTACAGCGACGTTTAAAATTAGAGAAGAGCGCAATATTCCAATTATTATGCTTAGTGCAAAGGCGGAGGATGGCGACAAAATTCATGGTTTGTCTGTAGGCGCTGATGATTACGTCACAAAGCCTTTTCATCCGTTAGAGCTGTTGGCTCGAGTAAAATCTCAGCTACGACGTTATGTACAACTTGGGACGTACAATGAGGGAGCAGCAAAGGTAGAAATCGACGGACTTGTATTAGATGAAGATGCAAAGGAAGTCATTTTAGAAGGCGAGCCTGTTCGATTAACACCAATCGAATATAAGATTACGGAATTATTAATGAAAAATGCAGGGCGTGTATTTTCGATAAGAGAGATTTATGAGCGTGTGTGGAATGAGGAAGCTTACAATGCAGAAAATATTGTGGCTGTACACATTCGAAAAATACGTGAAAAAATCGAAGCAGATCCGAAAAATCCACGCTATTTAAAGGTGGTGTGGGGCGTTGGCTATAAAATGGAAAAATAAAATAGAGCAGTATGTTACAATCGCAGGGTTTGTAGCAGGGGTTATTGGACTAATTTATTTCGGTGTGTATGCCTATCAAATAGTAACTGCACGCTCTTCGGGAATGCTACAATTGCTTGAGAGAATTTTTTAGAGAGGAGTTAAAAGTATGTTAAAAAATTGGAAACCTCTTCTCGCTCTTATTTGTTTAATCTGGGTAATATTCGGTATATTTACGTTCTCTAATATCGGGTACCAATATATTGGGAAGTCGTATTTTCAATCTGAAAATTTCCAGGGTAAACTAGATAATTTTCAGTCAGAATTAGGACCATTAGTAATAAATTTACCGACGGCTGAAGATTTAAAAAGTAAAATCGTGGTTACGCAAAGCCAAATTGAGGAACATCGTAATTACTATGGATCATTAGGAGAACAGATAGATAATATTAAAGCTCAATATGAAGGACGTATTCAAGAAGCTGCTAATGTAAATGCAACGGAATTAAAAACAAAGCTTGAGAAAGAGCGAGATGCAACAATTAAAGATATTACGACTAATTTCGAGGATGATGAGCATGTCCGTAAAAAAATTCTGGCTCAAAAGGAAGAGCTTGTTGATCAATATATAAAGGCAGCAAAAGAAGAAGCAAAGAGTTTTGTGAAAAATAATAATTATTGGTCTTATGAATTAACGAACACTGAAACAGGCAAAACATATCGTTCAGGTGATGTTTCGGATAGTAGTGCGTTCAAAATTAAGTATAACGGACAACACCCATTAACTACTTGGAATATAAGTAATAATTTAAACCAATTTGTTTACCGAACTGATACCTACGTGGATATAGAGGATTTGAGGGAAACTTCTGATTACACTGGTATTATAACCATCTCAAAAAAATCGGCACAAGCAGTCGACATCTTGGAAGGATATGACCATTTTACACGCAATCAATACATGTTCTACTTTATATGGTTAACGAGTATTGTGGCAGCTATTTTTGCATGGAAAGGGCGTAAAGAAGTACTGCAAATGGTACGAGGTTTAAAGGAAAAAGAAGCTCTTGCAAAGATGAAAATTGATTACACAATTGGATTATTATTAATAAGCGCATTCATATATTTGATAGCATCTCAAATTGCTTTTGAATCGATTGAGTTTGTTTCTTATCAATCTAACTATGTACATTACTTAATTAGTTTGCTGTTTAAAATAGGTGTCTTAATCATTATTGCAATGCTGTTCTTTGTACAGCTTATTTGGTTGTATGATCGAGTGAATACAGCACAGAAATTAAAGGAGAACTTAAAAGCTAGCTATTTATGGTCACTTGGCGAATCAATCACGGATTTATTTATAAATCGTTCCATTGCATCACATTCTATTGTGATGATTGGGGCAGCATTTTTCGGTGGTGGAAGCCTTGTTGCTTCAATGCTAAGAGGCAGCGGATTCACCGTTCTAGTATTGGGCATCTGCGTAATAATCGGTATTCCAGCTATGATTCTCTTCCTTTCTAGAATGGGCTATTTAAATCGAATTATGAAGGACACAAAAGACATGGCAGAAGGGCGTTTAAATCGCGATGTCAAGGTAATGGGCAAATCACCACTCGCGGGGCATGCAGAAAATCTTAATCATTTAAGAGAAGGCGTACGCACATCTATGCATGAGCAGGCAAAAAGTGAGCGTTTAAAAACAGAGCTTATTACGAATGTTAGTCACGATTTACGCACGCCGTTAACATCTATTATTACGTATACAGATTTACTGAAAAATCCTGATATTACTGAGGAAGAGCGTAAGCAATACATTCATATCCTTGATAAAAAATCAGAACGTCTAAAATTATTGATTGAGGATCTTTTTGAAGTGTCTAAAATGGCGAGTGGTAATATGGAGCTTCATCGCACTCGAGTTGATTTAACCCAGCTTATACAACAAGCGGTAGGGGAGCATGAGGAAGATTTAGCACAGGCCCATTTAGATTTACGCCTGACAAAACCAAATGAGCCAATCTACGCGTATGTGGACGGACAAAAATGGTGGAGACTGATCGATAATTTAATCGTTAACGTATTGAAATATGCATTAGAAGGCACACGTGTCTATGTAACATTGAAGCGTACTGCTGAGGGCGATGCAGAATTCACAGTGAAGAATGTTGCAAAATATGAAATTAGCGAGAATGCCGATGAGTTATTTGAACGCTTTAAGCGAGCGGATGCTTCACGCCATACAGAGGGCTCAGGTCTAGGCTTAGCCATTGCACAATCCATTGTAGATTTGCATGGTGCTCGTATGAGTATAGAGGTAGACGGAGATTTATTTAAAGTAATCGTTCGAATTCCAACAGCATAGACAATGAACAGCGGCAAACATTTTGCCGCTGTTCTTTTACTTTGAAAAACAACTTTGGCCGTTCTATCTGCGACTTAGCAGTTCTATCCACGATTTGGCCGGTTCTATCCGCGATTTCGGCCGTTCTATCCACGACTTTGCCGGTTCATCCGTCATTTCGGCCCTTTATTCCGTCGCTTAGGTTTCAATCCGTCATATCGGCCCATCAATCCGTCGCTTAGGCAATTTCATCCGTCGTTTCGGCCCATCAATCCATCGCTTAGGCAATTTCATCCGTCGTTTCGGCCCATCAATCCGTCGCTTAGGTTTCATCCGTCATTTCGGCCCATCAATCCGTCGCTTAGGCAATTTCATCCGTCGTTTCGGCCCTTTATTCCGTCGCTTAGGTTTCAATCCGTCATTTCGGCTCATCAATCCGTCGCTTAGGCAATTTCATCCGTCGTTTCGGCCCTTTATTCCGTCGTTTAGGTTTCATCCGTCATTTCGGCCCATCAATCCGTCGCTTAGGCAATTTCATCCGTCGTTTCAGCACTTCAATCCGTCGCTTAAGCTTTTTCATCCGTCGTTTCGGCTCATCAATCCGTCACTTCAACCCCTCGTTTTGCCGAAGAGCTATACTTTATTTAATACTTAGTTATAAACCTAAATTCTTGGCTATAATCACTTTCATGACTTCATTGGTACCTGCATAAATGGACATGACAGGAATATCTCGATATCTTCTAGCAATCTTGTATTCCTCCATATAACCGTAGCCACCATGTAACTGCATGCACTGGACAGCAAGCTCACGTGCATTTTCCGTTATCCAGTATTTTGCCATTGAAACTTTTGTCACAACATCATTTCCTGCGATATGTTCCTCTATTAAAGTTTCTAAAAATGATTTGCCAAGTTCAATTTTTGTCGCCATTTCAGCTATTTTAAATTGCGTGTTTTGGAAGTCACTAATTGACTTTCCAAAAGCTTCGCGTGATTTCACATAATCAATTGTTAAAGATAGCATGTCTTCAGCAGCGGCTTGTGCGGCGATGGCTACTGCTAAACGCTCTTGCTGCAGTTTTTCCATCATATAGATAAAGCCTTTACCTTCTTCGCCTAGGAGATTCTCTACTGGTACACGACAATCCTCAAAATATAGCTCGGCTGTGTCCTGCGCGTGCATGCCAACTTTTTCGAGTTTGCGACCTTTCGTGAAGCCCGGTGTACCGTCCTCAATGACAAGGAGACTAATGCCACGATGTTTTTTTTCTGCCTGAGGATTTGTTTTTACAGCAACGACCGCTAAATTTGTATGAATACCATTTGTAATAAATGTTTTTTGTCCGTTGACGATATAGTGATCGCCATCGCGAATAGCAGTTGTTTGGATGTTTGCCAAATCTGAACCTGTGCCTGGCTCCGTCATAGCAATTGCTGTAATATTTTCGCCTGTAACACATTTCGGTAGCCAGCGTGATTTTTGCTCATTTGAGCCGTATGCCTCAATATAAGGAACAACAATATCGTTATGTAGACCAACGCCAATAAGGCTCGAACCTACACGCTCAAGCTCTTCTTGAATAATAACGCCAAAACTAAAATCTAGTCCGAGGCCGCCGTATTGTTCTTCTACTTGAGGGCATAGATAGCCCATTTCTCCGAGCTTACGCCAAAACTCAAGTGGAATAAGATGATCTTTCTCCCAGTGTGGATAGTGTGGCTCAGCTTCTTCTGCTAAAAACTTACGTAAGGTTTTACGAAATAACTCATGCTCTGTTGATTCGAATTTATATTTTGCCATATGAACAACACCCCTTTTTTCTCCCGTACATGTGTAAATTTTTTCTTGCAATTATAATGTTACCTAAAGATTCAGAAAAATTAAAGTATATTATTCATAGATTTTTTACATAATCTTATAATCATAATGAATTGTAAGGAGGGGTCTTTCATAACATAATTTGATTTCATAGGCGCTTTCTTGAGGCGTCCGATGAGCGCTCAAAGGTCTCATCTGTAAACCAAAAGAGGTCTAATCATTTGCCCAGGTTACGATATTGTCACTTTCCTAATTAGATTGTCATGTAAATCATACAATTAAATTACAAGGGATATATACACTTAATATCATGAGCTGATTGCTTGTCCTTTTGCACTTACTTTCTATCAGAGAGTGTTAAGTATAATGCTATAATCAACTAAGACTATATGAAAGTAGGGAACTGAAATGCCTAAAGTAATTGGCGGAATTCTTTTATTAAGTATATATAGTACATTAACTTTTTACTTAGGATGGGGATTGAGACATTGGCTTGTGGCAATGGGATGGTTCCGTTATCCAATTTTATATTGGTTAGTGCTGTATATCATTGCGTTTAGTATTATGATTAGCAGATTGCATGAGTCTTTACGGGTGTTTTCAATTATCCATAATTACTGGATGTTTATTTTTGAATACGGATTACTACTTTGTTTGGCAGCCCACTTGATTCTTTGGCTAAGTCCTTTTAAAAGTGTACAGATAATAGGTGGTATTGCAGTTGCTATGTTTTTTGTACTAAGCATTGTAGGCACTTATTTAGCATATTCCCCTGTTGTCCGTCATTTAGAAATAACGATGGATAAAAAGAGTAGTGAGCTAGATTCGATGAGAGTTGTAGTTGCATCAGATTTTCATTTAGGGGTTCTTTCAAATAAAAGACATTTACAGCGCTTCGTTACTTTATCGAATGAAGCACAGCCGGACATCGTCTTTTTAGCTGGGGATATTGTGGATGATGATCCTAAATGGTTTGTTAAAGATGGAATGGCAGATGTGATGAAGCAATTAACATCTACATATGGAGTGTACGGTGTATTAGGCAATCACGAATACTATGGCAAGAAAATCCCAGAATTTATTAAAGAGATGGAAAACGCTAATGTAAAAGTTTTGTGTGATGAAACTATTAGAATCGATAATGTGATAGTATTAACGGGGCAAGAGGATATTACAAACAAGGATAGAAGGCAACTTGATGCATTGAAGACAGCAGATGACTTGCCTTGGTTTGTTATGAATCATACCCCAAATGATTTAATGACGCCTGCCAAAATGGGCGTAGACTTCCATATGTCAGGGCATACACATAAAGGTCAACTATGGCCTAATCAGTATATAACGGCTCGTGTATTTGAGCTCGACTATGGTTATAAAATGAAGGAAAAAATGCATACACTTGTTTCATCAGGTTTTGGCTTTTGGGGTCCCCCAATGCGAATAGGCAGCCGTTCCGAATTATGGGTTGTAGATATAAATTTTCGTTAGGTGGTAAGTTGCCCATGTCCCTCAGTCTACTCATAACTGAATGCTATAGTCATAGTATATGAAAAAGTGTATTTTATAATATGTTGGTATTTAATTAACAAAAGGTAAGGTGAAAACGTGGATATCATTGAATTATTAAAGGCGCTTATTTTAGGCTTTGTCGAGGGAATGACGGAGTTTGCGCCAGTTTCGTCGACAGGACATATGATTATTGTGGACGATATGTGGCTAAAGACAGAGGAGTTTTTAGGGAAGTATCCTGCCAATACATTTAAAATCGTTGTACAGCTAGGCTCCATTTTAGCGGTAGTCGTTGTTATGTGGAAACGAATGTTAAATTTAGTTGGACTTTATAAAATTGATGGCCAATCGAAATCAGTGAAAGGTCACTTCAACTTACTACATGTGATTGTGGGTATGTTGCCAGCAGTTATATTAGGTTTTGCGTTCAAAGATTTTATCGATGATCATTTATTTAAAGTAGAGCATGTTATTTATGCATTAGTAGCTGGAGCACTTTTAATGATTGCTGCCGATAAATTAGCACCGAAAAGACCGAAAGTGGATTCTCTAGATAAAATTTCTTATGGTTTAGCTTTTAAAGTAGGGTTAGTACAATGTTTATCACTTTGGCCAGGATTCTCCCGTTCAGGGGCAACGATATCTGGTGGTGTACTATTTGGCATGAGTCACCGCGTGGCGGCAGATTTTACTTTCATTATGGCAGTACCTATTATGGCGGGTGCTAGTTTAGTATCTGTACTGAAAAACTGGGATACGCTATCTATGGATTATTTTGGATTCTATGCAGTAGGCTTCATTAGCTCATTTATCTTTGCATTACTATCAATTAAATTCTTCTTAGCACTTATTTCAAAAGTGAAATTAATGCCATTTGCTATTTATCGTATAGTACTTGCTGCTGTACTAGCTATTATTATCTTTATGTAAATAATAAAGTCACTCTTCTATTACAGAATGAGTGGCTTTTTTTAACTTCTTTCAGCGGTGTACAAACATCCGTACCTGTCGCTACGCTTTCGGTACAAAAGACATCCGCTAAAATAGAGGAATATGACCGACATCGTGTCGGCCCTCATGCTAGCCAAAGCACAAAGCGGATTCCGGACTGCGCGAAAGCGGCAATTTTTCCGTGGTATAATTGCTCAAATTAAGAAGAAATACATGGTTATAAGTATTGTTCAGTATGATTTATTGCTTATTGCAAAACAGATTTTTTTACCTATATATTGTCATTACAGTTGTAAAGAACTTATAATTGAATTCAGAGAGTTTTTTGTTTTCGGATTATATTCGGTAGAATAGACATAGACACAACGGGGTGGATAAATTGTTTCAAATTGGAAATAAGTCTAAGAAGAATACAATTGAGATTACTGATGAATCAAGTATAGGGGTTATTATTCAAGATCAGGAACGTTTACTACAGTTAAATCTAGTAAATTTAACTAGAGAAGATTTGCGATTAATTAGAAGTTTAAAACCGTATATTGAACGAAATGTTGAAGAGGTAGTAGCAGCATTTTATCATGCGATTGAGAGTGTGCCAGCATTACGTGAGGTTATTGAAAAGTATAGCTCTAGTGAGAAGTTACGACAAACATTACGCCATCATATTATAGAAATGTTCGAAGGGCGTATAGACGATGCATTTTTGGAAAAGAGAAGGCGAGTAGCGAAAATGCATGTGAAGATTAACTTGTATCCTAAGTGGTATTTAGCAGCCTTTCAAAACCTTGAAAAATTTTTAAGAAAGATTGTTTATAAGCTTCAATTATCGAGGGACGAAGAAGAAAAGTTTTGTGATGCTATCAGTAAAATCTGTAATTTCGAACAACAGATTGTCTTAGAGGAATATGATAATTATGCTAATACATTAATGGAGAAGCAACAGGATAGTGTTCGAGCACATGTGAAGGAAATTATAGGTGGAATATCTACGCAGCTAGAAACTCAATCTCATAGTACCAATGAAACAGTAACCGAACTTGTTTATAACGCTAAGGAAGTGAATGAATACTTGAAGGAAAGTATCGATGAGGCAAAAACAATGCAAGAGGTATCGTCTGAAGGTTATTCTAAAATAATATTAATTAATGAGCAAACAGGAAAAGTTCATCATAAGACAGTTGAAATGTCGGGTATGGTGGAGCAATTAGATCATTCTTCCTCCAAAATTAATGCTGTTATTGAAATAGTAAAAAATATTTCTGGTCAAACAAATTTACTCGCGTTAAATTCGGCTATTGAGGCTGCACGAGCAGGAGAGCATGGAAAAGGCTTTGCGGTCGTGGCGAGCGAAGTTCGTAAGCTTGCAGACCAGACGAAAACTTCGGTTGAACAAATTGCGGATCTCATAACTATGTCTAATGGAATTACACAACAAGTTGTTCAAGCAATTCATGAGATTCAAGAACTGGTGAACAATAGTATCGAGCAAAATGAGGAATCTTTAAAAGCCTTCGATGCAATATCTGGCTCAGTAAACGGTTCTATCTCAAACTTCCAAAACGTCGGATTGAAAATAACGGAACTGGCAGAAATTATAGAAACGATTGGGGAATCTTCCGAGGAATTAAAACAAATTGCCAATCGATTAGATACAACAATTAGAGATTTTTAACGACTATGCATAAAGTCTGTGCATAGTTTTTTGATTATTACCATAGTGAGGGGTTGATTTCCGTTCCGGATGGGCGCTTTCCTGGGGGTGTCTGATGAGCCGCTTCGCTTCGCTGCAGGGTCTCATCTGTGACACTAATCCCCGAGGAGTCGCCCATCCTCCACTCCAATCAACCTATTTACATGGCATACGTTTAACAAAATGTTATTCCTAACCATTTCATTAGAAACACTTGTATGGCCTATTACCATAGCGAGTTTCCGTTCACTGGGCGCTATCAACTTAGCCTCATGAACAAACCTTTTAAATAAAATGCCATCCACAACTGATAAGCCTAGTTTTATTTTTCATAAATAATAGGACAAAATCGCCTTTCTGAAGGATAAAACAATAAATAGAAGGATGAAGTTTGTAGAGTGATAGAAAGATAAAGCTTCAAATACGCAAAGATAAGAAATCCCTAGAAAATGAGCGTTCTAAGTGTTACGCTATAGGCGAATTGAATTGAGGGGTGTTCGGAATATGAAAAAGAAATTATTTATTACACGAAAGTTCCCAGCGCATATAGTTGAACCGTTGAAAGAGTATTATGATATCGAACAATGGGAGGAGGAGGAAATTGTTATACCACGGGAAAAACTATTGGCAGCTGTTGCAGATTGTGAAGTATTGTGGGTAACGCTTGCTGATCAAGTCGATGAAGAGTTATTATTACACGCACCCAATCTAAAACTCGTGACTAATTTAGCTGTTGGATACAATAATATTGATGTCAAAGCTTTGCGTAAGCGTGGAATAATGGCGACTAATACTCCGGGCGTTTTAACAAATACGACTGCAGATTTAGTGTGGGGATTATTGCTTGCGACTGCTCGAAGAATTCCGGAAAGTGAACGATATTTGCGTGAGGGTAAATGGAAAAGCTGGTATCCGATGCAATTAGTAGGTAAAGATGTTTCAGGATCCACTATAGGAATTATTGGTATGGGTCGTATTGGCCAAGCTGTTGCTAGACGAGCAAAAGGTTTTGATATGAAAATTTTATATAACAATCGTAGACGTCGCCATGAGGTGGAAGAAATGTATGGCTTTCAATATGTATCGTTGGAGGATCTTTTAAAACAATCGGATTTTGTTGTTATTATGACACCTTTTAACAATGATACGGTAGGACTTATAGGCGCAGAGGAACTAGCTTTGATGAAGGATGATGCGGTATTAATTAATGCATCACGTGGTGGCATTATCGATGAGAACGCACTTTATGAAACTTTAACAAGTGGTAAGCTGTGGGCAGCAGGGTTAGATGTCTTTGAGCAAGAGCCTATTGCGTTGGATCACCCATTGTTGACACTTCCTAATGTTGTAGCACTTCCACATATCGGCAGTGCCTCGCTTCAAACTAGAACTGCAATGCTGATGCTGAACGTTAAAGAGCTTACCGCATATGGGCAAGGTAAGGCTGTAACGAATCGAATAGATTAATAACACCGAAGATAATAGAAGTAGGAATATCTTTTGCAATAAAGCCGCAAAGACTTTTTGTGTTAGGAATAAATGGTCTAAATCAGCTGTAATAAAAAAAGGGGCACATCGTAATTAGATGTGCTCCTTAAATAAATAGCGCCCATTATTTATTAAACATATCAAATAAACCGCCAATGCCACCTTCACCTTTAGATTGACCGCCACCGCCTTGAGAAATTGGTGCTGCAGCGAAGACGCGGCTTGCTAAACGGCTAAATGGTAATGATTGAATCCATACTTTACCCGGACCCTTTAAAGTAGCAAAGAAGATACCTTCACCGCCAAATAATGCAGTTTTTACGCCCTTGACCATCTCGATATCGTAATCTACATCAGATGTCATAGCAACTAAACAGCCTGTATCAACACGTAATACTTCACCGGGTGCTAGAGTCTTTTCGTGAATAGTGCCACCTGCATGTACAAAAGCCATGCCGTCTCCTTCAAGCTTTTGCATAATGAAGCCTTCACCACCAAAGAAGCCAACACCGATTTTTCTCTGGAATTCAACACCGATTGAAACTCCTTTAGCAGCAGCTAAAAATGCATCTTTTTGACAAATAATCTTTCCGTTCATTTGGCTTAAATCCATTGGAATAATCTTACCAGGGTATGGAGAAGCAAAATACACATGGCGTTTACCTGAACCAACGTTCGTAAATGTCGTCATAAATAAACTTTCACCTGTAATTAGACGTTTTCCAGCTCCAAATAATTTACCCATAAGACCACTTTCTAAGCTTCCTCTTGAACCATCGCCAAAGATCGTTTCCATATGGATAGAATCATCCATCATCATTAAAGCACCAGCTTCAGCTACTACTGTTTCTTGAGGGTCAAGCTCAACTTCCACATATTGCATATCGTCGCCATATAATTTGTAGTCAATTTCGTGATTATTCATAAAGGATTCCTCCAAAAAATATTTTGTTATTATATACGATTATAAGTTGTATTAGTTTCATCACATAATTAAATATCTTAGAAAAAAAGGGAATAAGATAGTAAATGTCGAATATAAAACACTAGAATAAGTATTTTTTATTTTCATTCAGCTGGAAATTTGTGATTGTTTTAACTTCTTTTAGTGGGTGTCAAACATCCTGCTAAAAGAAGTTAAAGCCTCCGGACGCAATTATGCCAAGGCATAATTGGTTGCTCACAAAAGATGACATCAATGTTCAGCTAAAGAAAATAAAGCCTCTGACAATTGTCACCGATGTTATTAATCCAAAAGGATGTTCTTTAGACATCTATATATTAAAAATTCGGAATTTTGACACATCTATTTCTATATACTATAGAGTAATAGATGATATCTGTCTGAAAGCAATGCAATTGGTAACAATGAGGCAGAGGCACAATAGATAGTTCAGGGGGTGTATGTAGTGGAAATCAAAAACTATATCGGCGGTGAATGGGTAACACATTCGCATTTACAAAGTATAGTAGTGACCAACCCTGCTAATGGGGAGCAGCTAGCTACAATACCGCTATCTACTGCAAGTGAGGTAGATGAAGCGGTAGCGGTTGCAAAAAATGCACAAAAAATCTGGGCATTAGTACCTGCACCTAAACGTGCTGACTATTTATATGCCATCGGTCAGAAAATGAAAGAAAAGAAGGAACATTTGGCGACCGTTTTAACAAAAGAGATGGGGAAGGTTATTGAAGAAGCTCGAGGTGAAGTACAGGAAGGGATAGACATGGCCTATTATATGGCTGGTGAAGGGCGACGGTTATTTGGAGAGACAACACCGTCAGAGCTAGCTAATAAATTTGCCATGAGTGTACGTGCACCTATTGGCGTTGTAGGTTTAATAACTCCGTGGAATTTCCCTGTAGCTATTGCTACTTGGAAGTCATTCCCTGCAATAGTTGCTGGCAATACGTTCATTTGGAAGCCGTCTAATGAGACACCAATGATGGCTTATGAAATGGGCAAAATTTTTGAAGAGGTTGGCTTACCAGGTGGGGTAGCAAATATCGTCTTTGGTTCAGGGCCAACAGTTGGAACAGCATTGATTGAACACCCAGACGTCAAGGTCATCTCATTTACCGGCTCTACAACAACAGGCAGTAAGGTAGCAGAGCTAGGTGGTAAACACCTGAAGAAGATTTCATTAGAGATGGGCGGGAAAAATGCAGTCATAGTTATGGATGATGCCGATTTACAGCTAGCCACTGAAGGCATTTTATGGAGTGCATTTGGCACTGCTGGACAAAGATGTACAGCATGTAGTCGCGTGATTGTGCATAAAGATGTAAGAGAAGAACTAGAAAAACGTCTATTAGACGAAATGCAAAAGCTAACAATTGGGGACGGTTTGGATGTAAGTGTGAAAATCGGACCTGTGATTAACAAAGCCGCATTGGAAAAGATTAATCACTATGTGCAAATCGGTAAACAAGAAGGGGCGACGTTGTTAGCTGGAGGTAGAATTTTATCTGAGCCTCCTTATGATAAAGGGGTTTATTATGAGCCTACACTATTTACCAACGTAAAGCCTGACATGATTATTGCACAGGAAGAAATCTTTGGTCCGGTCGTTTCTTTAATTGAAGTAGCAAGTTTGGATGAAGCAATCGAAGTAAACAATGGCGTAAAATTTGGCTTATCCAGTTCAATTTTCTCACAAGATGTGAATACGATTTTCCGCGCACAACGAGATTTAGATACAGGTATTGTTTATGTGAATGCTGGCACAACAGGTGCTGAAATCCATTTACCATTTGGCGGCACAAAAGGTACGGGGAACGGTCACCGCGACTCGGGTGTAGCTGCCTTAGATGTCTATACAGAATGGAAAAGTATTTATGTAGACTATAGCGGTAAATTACAAAGAGCACAAATCGATACAGAATAACAGATCAATGAAAGGGGATGTTCTTGATGAAAGTTGTTGTATTAGGTGCAGGTTTAATGGGGAAAGAGGTAGCTCGTGATTTAATAAAAAATAGCAATGTGGAACGTGTATTTTTAGGGGATATTGACGTGAAATTAGCGCAGAACTTTGTGGACTCGCTAAATACAGATAAGATTGAGGTTGTAGAGCTTCATGCTGAGCTCGATGACTCGTTAATGGAGGTTATCTCAAAAGGCAATGTAGTCGTTAATGCATTATTCTATTCCTTTAATGAGCGTGTAGCAAGAGCGGCAATCGCGGCTGGTGTCCATTCCGTGGATTTAGGTGGTCATATTGGCGGTGTAACAGAAAAAATATTAGATCTAGACGAAGAGGCAAAAGCAAAAGGTGTAACCATTATTCCGGACTTGGGTGTTGCCCCAGGTATGGTCAACATTTTAGCGGGCTACGGTGCTTCGAAATTAGATGAGGTAGAATCTATTAAACTATTTGTAGGCGGTATTCCAACAGAGCCGAAGCCACCTCTTCACTATACGCGAGTATTTTCTCTAGATGGTGTCTTTGATCATTACACAGAGCCATCAAAAGTGATTCTAAAAGGTAAACTTCAAGAAGTTCCGTCGTTATCAGGCGTTGAACCTATTTATTTCAAAGATTTTGGTGTGCTTGAGGCATTTTATACATCTGGCGGTATATCGACGTTGGATAAGACATTCCCAAATGTCCAAACACTAGAATATAAAACGATTCGTTATAAAGGACATGCTGAGAAGTTTAAGCTATTAGCAGATTTAGGATTCCTCGATGCTAGTAATAAAGTAGAGGTAGAAGAACAAGAAGTTTCTGTGCGCCCAGTTGTTCGTGAGGCACTTAAAAAGAAACTTGAGCTTGGTACAAAACCAGATGCAGTGCTGCTGCGCGTAATTGTAGCGGGTGAAAAAGCGCAACAACAAGTGACTTATGAGTTCGAAATGGTTGTGCGTAAAGATATGACGATTAATGAAACGGCTATGGCTCGGGCAACAGCAAATACAATTTCTGTCGTTGCTCAAATGATTGGGGAAAATAAAATTACAGAGCGCGGTGTATTTGCACCTGAATCAATTGTACCGGGCGATATTTATATTCAAGAGATGGCAAAACGTGGTGTTGTCATTAAGGAGACGTCTCACATATCTGCAATGATCGTGAAATGGTAGGTGCGTGGTCATGAATTTCGAATTTACCACCGAGCAGGAAATGTTACGTAAAACAGTACGACAGTTTGTGGATGCCGAGATTATTCCACATATTGCGAAGTGGGATGCAGAGGGTGGCTTCGATCCGAAGATTTGGTCAAGACTTGCTGAGCTTGGCTTAATGGGTGTTTGTGTACCAGAACAATACGGTGGCAGTGGGATGGATTACAATGCACTTGCCATCGTTTGTGAAGAACTTGAACGTGGAGATACAGCGTTTCGCACAGCTGTTTCCGTTCATACAGGCTTGAATAGCATGACTTTAATGCAATGGGGAACAGAGGCTCAAAAACAGCAATATCTTATTCCACAGGCAAAAGGAGTTCGGATTGGGGCATTTGGTTTAACAGAGCCCGGAGCAGGGTCAGATGTAGCTGCAATGTCTACCACCGCTGTAAGGGATGGAGATTTTTACATGTTAAATGGACAGAAAACATGGATTTCCTTATGTGATCTAGCTGACCATTTTATCGTTTTTGCCTACACTGATAAATCGAAAAAACATCATGGCATTAGTGCATTTATCGTAGAGCGTTCCATGGCGGGCTTTACATCGAAGGCCATTAAAGGTAAATACGGTATTCGTGCTGGTAATACGGGCGAGCTCTTTTTCGAAAATCTACGTATACCTGCAGAGAATCGCCTTGGAGAAGAGGGAGAAGGCTTTAAAATTGCCATGTCTGCGTTAGATAATGGTCGTTTTACAGTAGCGGCAGGTGCTGTCGGTCTTATTCAAGCGTGTCTCGAGGCGAGTGTGAAATACTGTCATGAACGCGAAACATTTGGTAAACCTATTGGCGAGCACCAGCTAGTAGGGCAAATGATTGCCAAAATGGAAGCGGGCTATCAAATGAGTCGCCTACTTGTATATCGTGTTGGAGAGTTGAAAAACAAAGGTGTACGCAATACGCGAGAGACATCATTAGCAAAGTGGCAAGCTTGTGATTTTGCCAATAAAGCTGCGGATGATGCTGTCCAAATTCATGGAGCATATGGTTATTCGGATGAATATCCGGTCGCTCGTTATTTACGTAACTCGAAAGCACCGGTTATTTATGAAGGTACGCGGGAGATTCATACGATTATGCAGGCTGACTATGTATTAGGAAAACGCCAAGATAAGTCATTGACAAAAATGTTACCAAAATGGCCGTTTGAAGAGTAGGCGTTTTATCAAGACTTTATTGATTGATTCAAAGTTAATTAGACTTGTTTCTTTTAACTTCTTTCGGGGGTAGCACCTACAAAATGTAAAATTCATAAAGAAAAAGTCGATTTCCTAAACGTTAAAGGGATAATCGGCTTTTTACTGTTAAGTAGTCTGTAGTGGCCGCAGAGAGTCTAATTGATGCAGTTGCTTTCAAGTTAGGGATCCAAATTTCGGGTTCTTTTTTTATGTTAAAGAATGACTTTATGGTCTAAAATTGTGTCTTAGTGTTCAAATTATACAAGTAAATATTACTAAAAATGACAATTTATATTGCTTTATTCACATAATATGTTATTTTTAGATTGGTAATATAGTTCCAAATAATCAATGTATCACCATTGTTTAAAAGTAGTACTATAGGAGGATTTGTTATGAAAAAGAAATTAAAACTCAATCAAGTGTTAATTGGGGTAAGTACAATGGCACTGTCGTTTGGAGCATTACAAGCGGAAGTATCAGCAGCAGAAAAAACGCCTTATAATGTATTACAAATGAAGCCTGTTGGCATAGATACTCCGAAAGATGAAATTGCACATTCTACAACGGCTGATGAAACATTATCATTTGAAAAACGTTTGGAAATGGGAGATTTTTCGGAACACCCAGCTCCAACAATAAAACTTGTTGAAACGAAGCAATTGCAGGAAAAGTACTCGATGGAAGAGCTTAATAGAATGAGCAATAGTGAGTTAATTGATACGCTAGGAAATATTCGCTGGTATCAAATTACAGACCTATTCCAATTCAATGATGAAACAAAAGCTTTTTATCAAAACAAAGAACGCATGCAAGTTATCATCAATGAATTAGGGAAAAGAGGAAGTTCTTTTACGAAAGATGATTCAAAGGGTATTGAAACATTTGTTGAACTATTGCGTTCTGCTTTTTATGTTGGATTTTATAATAAGGAACTAGGGTATTTAAATGAGAGAAGTTTCCATGATAAGTGTTTACCAGCATTAAAGGAAATGGCTAAAAATCCGAATTTTGAACTTGGTACAGATGAGCAAGATAAAATAGTATCCGCCTATGGGAAATTAATAGGTAATGCTTCTAGTGATGCAGAAACAGTTCAGTATGCTGCGAAGATTTTAAAACAGTATAACGAAAATCTCTCTACATATGAAAGCGATTCTTTAAAAGGGCAAGCTATCTATGATTTAATGCATGGAATTGATTATGACTTGCAGTCGTATTTGCATGAGACAGGGAAAGAAGCTAATACGACGATGTGGTATGGAAAGATTGATAGTTTCATCAATGAAGTGAATAAGATTGCTCTTATACATAATGTTACAGATAGCAATAGTTGGTTAATCAATAATGGCATTTATTATGCAGGACGTTTAGGAGGATTCCATAGTAATCCGGATAAAGGTTTAGAAGTTGTTACACAAGCATTGCGTATGTATCCATATTTAAGTGAAGCTTATTTTGTGGCAGTAGAGCAACTTACTACAAATTATGGTGGAAAAGACTATAGTGGCAATACAGTAGATTTACAGAAAATGCGTGAAGAGGGAAAGAAGCAGTATTTACCGAAAACATATACTTTTGATAATGGATCGATTGTATTTAAGACGGGAGAAAACGTAACAGAAGACAAAATTCAAAGATTATACTGGGCTGCAAAAGAAGTAAAAGCACAATATCACCGTGTAATTGGGAATGATAAAGCATTAGAACCAGGTAATGCTGACGATGTATTAACAGTTGTAATTTATGACTCTCCAGATCAATATCGATTAAATCGTCAATTGTACGGGTATGAAACAAATAATGGTGGTATTTATATTGAAGAGAAGGGAACATTCTTTACATATGAACGTACATCGGAACAAAGTATTTATAGTTTAGAAGAGTTGTTCCGCCATGAATTTACACATTATTTACAGGGAAGATACGAGGTTCCTGGTTTATTCGGAACAGGAGATATGTATCAAAATGAACGGCTTACATGGTTCCAGGAAGGAAATGCAGAATTCTTTGCAGGATCAACACGTACAAATGATGTAGTTCCACGTAATAGTATTATTAGTGGATTATCATATGAACCATCACAACGCTACACCGCTGAACAAACAATGTTTGCAAAATATGGATCGTGGGATTTTTATAATTATTCATTTGCACTGCAATCTTATATGTATAATCATCAATTTGATACATTTGTTAAGATTCAAGATTTAATTCGTGCGAACGATGTGAAAAATTATGATGCGTATCGCGACGTATTAAGCAAAGATCCACAACTGAATTCGGAATACCAAGCGTATATGCAGCAATTGATTGATAATCAAGAAAAATACGAGGTGCCACAAGTATCAGAAGATTATTTAGTGAAACATGAACCAAAAGCGTTAAATGAAGTAGTACAAGAAATTGCCGATGTTGCTAACGTAAAAGATGCAAAAATTACAAAACATAAGTCTCAGTTTTTTAATACATTTACAGTCGAAGGTACGTATGTAGGTAGTGAAACAAAGGGTGAATCTAAAGACTGGAAAACGATGAGTGAACAAGTGAACCAAGTACTGGATCAACTATCGCAAAAAGAGTGGAGCGGCTATAAAACAGTGACAGCGTATTTTGTAAACTACCGTGTGAATGCAGCAAACCAGTTTGAATATGATATTGTTTTCCACGGCATTGCGACGGATGAAGGAGATCATCAAGCGCCTATTGTAAATATAAATGGTCCATATGCTGGAATCGAAAATGAAGAAATCCAGTTCAAGAGCGATGGTTCAAAAGATAAGGATGGAGAAATAGTTTCTTACCTTTGGGATTTTGGTGATGGAAAAACAAGTGAAGAGGCAAACCCTACTCATGTATTCGAAAAAGAAGGCACATATAATGTGACAATAACAGTGAAAAATAATAAGGGAATAGAAAGTAAGGATCATGCAATTGTAACTGTACTGAAAGGAGAACAAACAGAGAATAATCATCCAGAAGAAGCCAAGATAATTCCATTTAATACGCCCCTAAAAGGTAGTTTAATTGATGATAATGATACGGATGTATACACATTTGATGTTACGTCTCCGGAAGAAATAGATATTTCTGTCTTAAATGAAAATCAAATTGGAATGACATGGGTGCTTTATCATGAGTCAGATATGCAAAACTACGTATCATTTGGACAGGAAGATGGAAATAGTATAAAAGGTAAACTTACTGCAGAACCAGGAAAGTATTATTTATATATTTATAAATTTGATAATGAAAATGGGACATATACAGTAAATGTACAAAATGAAGCAAAAACAGATATAGAACCAAATAATAATCCAGAAGAAGCGGAAATGATTCCACTTAATATGCCCCTAAAAGGTAGTTTGATTGATGATGATCATACGGATGTATACACATTCGATGTTACGTATCCAAAAGAAATAGATATTTCTGTCGTAAATGAAAATCAAATCGGAATGACATGGGTGCTTCTTCATGAGTCTGATATGCAAAATTACGCATCCTATGGGCAGGAAGGTGGAAATGTTATAAAAGGTAAATTTACTGCGAAACCAGGAAAGTATTATTTATATATTTATAAATTTGATAATGAAAACGGGACATATACAGTAAATGTACAATAATTATATTTTTAATTAGTAGAGGTTGATCTAATCTCTATAATGCAAACCATAATCAAGTGTCTAACCATAAAAAAGAGCAACCGCTAACGTAGAATACATTAGCTGCTGCTCGTAATTATAAGCCGAGAGGGATTCACTTCCTCTCGTTTTTTATTGAAGAAAAATTCGGAATAATGTAACTTTCCTATTCTTTAGTAGTCTAATTAATAAACGAAATTATGAAAGGTAGGTAAATTAATGAAAAAGAAGTGGATAGCAATTTTACTCATCACCGTACTAGCTATGTTGCCAGGAATTTTTATGCTGATGTCGACCCAAAAAGTAGAGGCGCAGACAGCGAGTGCGAGTATGACAACTCATAGCTGGCAAGTATCCTTTACTGAGGCGCTAAAAGAAAACGCGATAGCGAATGTGTTCGTAACAAATAGCAAAAATCAAAAGGTAGCAGCGACGGTAACAATGGGGGAAGATAAAAAGACAATGATCGTAAGCGATTTAGTACCTGGAAGCTATAAATTACATGTGAAAAAAGAAGCGTTTGTACTAGATGGGCCTAAAACAACATCGCAAGTAATAGCATTTACCATCATTGAAAAGCTTGAAGCTGTAAAATCAGAACAAGAACTACAACAATATTTCGAAACACTTTTAGCTAACTCACAAAAAGAACTGAATGAGGCAACCGTAGAATTGGCAAAGAGCGATGACAAGGCGAGTGCGAACAGCTCCTCTACAACGAATAATCAAGTCGAAGGAGTGGAAGAAGGAGATATAGTTGTTGTTAAAGATGGCTTTATTTATGCTGTAAAAGATCAGGGCATTACTGTAGTAGATGCTAAAAATCCGAAAAATTTAAAGCTAGCGACAACAATCAAGCTGAAGGAGTCACAATATATTTCGAAGCTAGCATTATATGAAAATTTATTAATAGTGATTGGGGATGAATATTTAGAAAAAGTAGGCTCAAGCATGTCGACAGCTACTTTGTATGATATTTCAAACCCAAAGAATCCGAAGCTCATACGTGAAGTGGGGCAAGAGGGGTATTTACAAGATATTCGAATTACAAATGACACATTATATTTAATCGGTAATATGTATCCGAATTATTGGATGCTTAGAGAGCAAAAAACGCCGGATTTAAAACCGAAAACATTTGATAGTGTAGAAGGAAATGAGTACAAAAGTTTACCCCTAGAGAAAATTTCTATTTTACCAAATACAATGGATGGAACATATAGCTTAATTACAACTGTGGATTTAAAAAATGGTGCAAAGACAACTGCGAACACTAAGGGATACTTAGGAGGTAGTAGCGGGCTTTATATGTCGGAGAATGCACTTTATTTAACAACACCAATTTATGATGGAAATCCAGTACCTGCTACTGGTCGCATGATGGATATGATCTGGATGCCAAGAACAACTAATACACAAGTTTTTAAATGGAATGTTGATGGAACTGCCATGAATTTTGTGGGTACAACGGAAGTAAAAGGCTCAGTGTTAAATCAATACTCAATGGATGAGTATGAAGACAATTTTCGTATCGTTACAACTGAAGGAAATGCGTGGGATGAACAAAAAATATCACGAAACCACCTATTTATTTTCGATAAAAATTTACAAGAGCTCGGTGCAGTAAAAGATTTAGCTCCTGGTGAAAAAGTGTATTCTGCACGCTTTATGGGCGAAAAAGCATATGTAGTAACATTTAAGCAAGTGGATCCGCTGTTTGTTATTGATGTCGCAAATCCAAAAAAGCCAACTGTGCTAGGTGAGCTAAAGATTCCAGGCTTTAGTAACTATTTGCATCCACTAGACGATACACATTTAATCGGCATCGGCTATGACACCGAGCAACGCTATGATGCATATTCGAAGCGTAATTTTACGGTCACAACTAATATGAAAATGTCATTGTTTGATGTTTCAGATTTCAAAAATCCAAAGGAACAATCAACAGTAAAAATCGGTGGAGAAGGCTCGTACTCCGAAGTCCAATACAATCCTAAAGCGCTATTCCGCAATAAAGAATACAATTACTTCGGTTTCCCAGTTGTCCTGTACGATGCAGGGAAGGGCGATGAAATCGTCTACAAAGGTCAAGGTGCACAAATCTATGAAATCACTTCAGATAAAGGAATCGTCCTAAAAGGAAATATTGTTAATAAAAGCACTGGCGATCAGTACGAAAATTGGGAACAGCGTGTACAAAGAGTAGTCTATATAGACGACGCTCTTTATACAGTAGCGAACAATGAAGTGAAGAGCTATCAGCTAACAGACTTCAAACCACTTGATACATTAACGATAAAATAAAAAGAAAGTCCAATAAACTCAAGGTGGAGTTTATTGGACTTTTCGCGTTGTTGAAAAACTATTATGTTAATGAAATTCAGGTGTCTTATAAAACAAGGCTCATCTGCACAGCGAGGGGCTAATTTCGTTCCTGCTAGGTGAGCCGCTTCACTTTACTGCAGGGTCTCGTCTGTGGCGCTGAAGAGAAACTGGAATTGTTCCGATAAAACGAGAAAATATTCCGATAAAATGAGATTTTGTTCCGATAAATCTTCAAAGTATTCATATAAAAATGAATTCATCACAATAACGTATGGTCGCTTACTCACATGACAAACGTTTTTAATAAAATATCACCCAACTTATGAGTTTTATCGACATCTACCTTCCGAAGAGCAAAAAGGATTCATACACAAAACTGTGTGTGAATCCTTTTACTTTATTATATCGCCTAGCTTCCACTCCGATTCTTATCCGCATGACATACGTTTTAACAAAATGACATCCAACTTTTTAGTTTATCACCCAACTTTTGAGTTTTATCTACTAACTTTCGCGTTTTATCTACTAACTTTTGAGTTTTATCTACTAACTTTCGCATTTTATCTACTAACTTTTACTTTTTATCGACATCCACCGCCTGAAGAAGCGACAGCAACAATGTTTAATATCTGTGCGAAAGCGAAGCGACAGCAACAATGTTTAATATCTGTGCGAAAGCGAAGCGACAGCAACAATGGCGGAGGAAGCGGCTCGCGCTCAACCTCTCATTATGCCGAAGTTCATTGATGTAATAAGTTTTTCAACAAAAGAAAGTCCAATAAACTCAAGGTTTATTGGACTTTTTCTGTGGTTATTTTTGACGATATGGAAGAATTTCTGATACTGTCACGAATTCATAGCCTTGCCCTTGCAAATAAGCAAGCACGGAATCAAGACCATCGGCAGTCGATTGATGAATATCATGCATTAAGACAATGGCGTTATTGTGTAAATTATTTTTGACATTAGGTAGTAACTGTTGCGCATTGC
Organism: Lysinibacillus sp. NPDC093216; assembly: GCF_050280325.1. Classification (NCBI taxonomy): domain Bacteria; kingdom Bacillati; phylum Bacillota; class Bacilli; order Caryophanales; family Bacillaceae; genus Lysinibacillus; species Lysinibacillus sp. NPDC093216. The sequence continues at coordinate 33,896 of NZ_JBNNVB010000035.1, forward strand.
GATACTTCCAATCTAATGTATCGATCGACCATAAAACAACAGGAATTGGAATTTGAGCGTTAATTGTATCGTTTGTTGCTCCATACGGAGGTCTAAATACAGTTGGCTTTTGATTAATAGCCTTTTCAATCTCCGCAACTGTAGATGTGTATTGATTTACTGCCGACTCTAGTGACAGTTTTGTTAATACAGGATGGTTCCATGAATGATTACCTATTTCATGTCCTCTTGCAAGAACGTCTCTAGCGATATCAGGATAATATTGTACACGGCTACCAAGCATAAAGAAGGTAGCTTTGGCATGATATTTATCGAGCGTATCTAAAATCTGTTCTGTTACCTTTGGATGTGGGCCATCATCAAAAGTTAAGGCAATACGCTTTTTGTTTGGATCTCCTGTATTAGTTGGCTTTACCGGCTTTTCCATAGCAATCTGGAAATCAGAAGCTAACAACGGATTGATAAGTGATAAAGGGAGCTTCACAATTGGTGAACCAGCTGCCCCGCTAGCAATCTCATACTCATCAAAATAGAATTGTACCGAATCATCAACTATAGCAAAGCGATTAAAGTTAGACCACTTTGGTTCAGTTGACTTTACTAAATCATCCTTGAAAAGCTCATCCTTTAACTTGAGATTTTGTTGTAAGTCGTTACGTACATGAGTAGCTAAGGCTGATAAGTTGTTTTTATCGTTGTTCAACAATGTTTTAATGGAAATTAGTTCACCAGTTTCATGATTGATGAAGAATGTTTTTGTTGAAACCTCTGGGTTGGCACCGCCTGTATACAACATTTTTGTTAGCACAAAGGAATAGTAATGCTTTTGATATGGGAAAGTCTCAAAACTAATATTAAGCTCACCCATTACCTCTTTATCTTTATTTTCTTTCATAGATGACAGATAGTTTTCCTTTGAATCCGTTATGTACTGTAATACAGCATCATTAAAAGCTTTATTATCTGTTTCTGGATAGTGAATAGCAAAAGGAGTTCGCTTATCATTAGAGACATCTGTTACAATACGTATGCCTGGAAACGCAGAGCTATCTGTGGATAGGTTACTCTTTATTGAATCTGAAGTTTTCTCCTCTTTAGAGGCACTAATTTTTTGAAACTTAAAGTCATCCTTTGATAGGATAATGACTAAAATAATAGTTGTTAATGTAATGATGAGGCCAATTAATAGGAAATCAATCATTGGGCCGCGTTTTTTTCTGCGTTCCGGCATTTTGGTGGATACGCTCCTTTCCTTATTTAATTTTCTATACTGCTTATAAAATCAGACGTGTTAGTCTTTGAAAAAGTTATACGAATCTATAAAGTTTTGCTATCAATTTATGGGAAACCCATCTTCATAAATAAATTACTCAATAGCTTACCATTTTCAGCATATGAAAGCCAAAGTACTTTGGTTAAAAGTTAAAAAATTTTTTAGTTGAGTTTTTATTTGCAGTTCGATACTATTGGCAAGGAACCTTTTAAAGGAGGCAGATAACTGTAATGGTTTTACATGAAGTGGATAATGAATTTACGATTGACTGCTTATTGCTTGCAGGTCGAATTATGATTGAAAGTGGTGCAGAAACATACCGTGTGGAGGATACAATGCTACGCATGGCACATTCTCAAAATATGCTAGATGCACAATGTTATGCTACACCTACAGGGATCATCTTTTCGTTAGGCAAGACACAGCCGACGAGAATTACATCAATTTCCAACAGGTTAACAGATTTGCAAAAAATAGCCTTGGTAAATTCAGTATCTCGGAGACTCACATCTCACATGATAACATTAGAAGAAGCTTATGACGAGCTAAAGTCGATACAAAAAACAAATTATTTTTTACCAACATATATTCAAGTCATATCAGCGGCTCTTGCGAGTGGTTGTTTCCTTATAATGTTTAAGGGAGGATGGTCTGATTTCCTTTTTGCCTGTTTAGCAGGGGGGTTAGGCTTCCTAGTGCTTTTATTGATAAATGATTTAACAAAAGTAAAATTTTTCGCAGAATTTACAGCTTCATTAGTAGTAGGGTCTATTGCTGTCTTTTCAGTGAAATATGGCCATGGTACGGAAATAGATAAAATTGTTATTAGCTCCGTTATGCCACTAGTACCCGGTATTTTGATTACGAATGCAGTTCGGGATTTAATAGCAGGTCATTTTATGTCAGGGATGGCAAAGGGCGTAGAGGCCTTTTTAACAGCTTTTGCAATCGGTGCAGCTATTGCCGTCACTCTATCGTTTTAGGAGGCAGATGACATGGACTATATCATACAGTTGATACTTAGCTTTTTTGCGACTGCAGGGATCGCAATTATTTTTAATGTACCTAGAAGAAACCTAGTTTATTGTGGTTTTGTTGGGGTAGTAGGCTGGATGATTTACTTCATCCTAACAGAACATGGCATGGATATAGTATATGCCTCATTCTTTAGTTCTTTCATAATTGCTATCGTTTCTCATTTATATGCTCGGCGCTTCAAAATGCCAATGATTATTTTTATTGTCGGTGGTATTATCCCGTTAGTTCCGGGAGGTATGGCTTATAATGCAATGAGAAATATTGTAGAGGATGATTATATACAAGGGCTACAGTATGGATTAAAGGCATTTTTAATTACAGGTGCCATCGTTATAGGACTTGTATTTGCAGAGGTACTAATACAGCTTATTTTCCGTTCTGTACGTACTAGTAAAGCGACATTCAAAAAGGTCTATAAGAAATAAGGTTCTACATCAAATGTAGGAATGAGCACGGCGGATAGAACAAATATAAAAAAGGAGGTTACGTTTAAAACGTAACCTCCTTTTTCAAATAAACTATTTAACTAGTAATGCTTCAATTTCCTCTGCATGAACCGGTTTGCTAATATAGTATCCTTGAATAGCATCACAGCCATAAGTAGTTAAAAGATCCGCTTGTTCAGCCGTTTCGACACCTTCTGCGACAACTTTAAGTTCCATAGATTTTCCGAGTTGCACCATACCGTTCATGAGCTTTTGGGTTTTCTCAGATTTTAATAAAGAACTTGTAAATGTTTTATCGATTTTCAATGTATCTATTGGAAGAATTTGCATATATCTAAATGAACCATATCCGGTACCGAAATCATCTAGTATAAAGGCAATACCTTCATTTTCAAGCTTACGCATTTGCTGTGTGATAAAGGTAGCAGCTTCTGCTTCTAACGCAAATTTCTCAGTAATTTCGATTTGAATAAGGCTTGCAGGACAGCCGGTTTTTGCCAAAGTTCCAAGGATTGACTTTGCCATGTTTTTATCACGGAATTCGCGTACAGAAGAGTTAATGGATACTTTTAAATCAAGACCAGCTTTTTTCCAGATTAGTGCCTGTTCACAAGCTTTTTCTAGCATAAAGGAACCGATATTATTAATAAGACCAGTTTCCTCAGCAATTGGGATTAGCTCATCTGGTGAGACAACGCCTATTACTTCATCTTCCCAACGAACTAGTGCTTCTACAGCTGTGATTTTACCTGTATTAACATCAATTTGCGGCTGATAGAGAACTTTTAGGTTTTTTTGGTCAAGAGCTTGAAGTAAACGTTTTTCAATTAGAGCTTTACGATTTAATGCTTTATGTGTTGCTTTGGATAGTGAGACGACTTTATCGCCACCTGCATCACGTACAGTTGTAATAGTAGCAATGGATGCCTTCATTAGTTGGGAGAATGTAGTTTGATCCTCTGGATAACGTGTAATTCCGCCACTAATAGAAATAGGGACAGCAACATTACTGTTATAAATTGGATGTTGTTGTAAGTAAGACAGGAAGCCTTGAATAAACCATTCACTTAATGGTGTAATAACGACAAAATCATTTTCGTTAATACGTGCCATTGTGCTATCTTGGAAGTACATTTTTATACGATTTGTAAACTCTACAATAAGACTTTGACCGATTTGCTGATCATGTAACTCTTTTAATGTATAAAATTTATCAATACTTAAATAGACAAAAGAAAAGTTTCTTTCATCCTCAATCATATTAGAAATCACTTTTTCGAGTCGATGCGCATTCATCAGACCTGTTTCTGTATCGATATAAGCGATTTTTTCAAGCTGATGTTGTATTGTCTTGGACTTCGTGATATCTTTTTCAATTAAAAAAAATTGTTGCTCATTCGTTTCAATATTAAATGTTGGGATAGCCGTTAGTAGCACCCAGTAAGATTGACCTGCTTTTGTAACTTTTTCGACTTCACCTTGCCACGTTTGGCCATTGTTTAAATTCCGCCAGATGGTATTTGTGATCTTTTCACTTTCTTTATTTTCAGGGAATAGCTGCCAAAGTGTTTTGCCAATCACGCGTTTTGGTGTCCATTGACTCGTTTTTAGAAATTCATTATTACATTCTAAAATGAACCCATCATGATCAAGTGTTACTGTCATAAATGTCGAGTCTAATCCTTGTTTTAAGTCTACGAGAGTGCTGCTACTTGAGACAGAATTAATCATTAACTCTGGTAGCATGAAAATCATAAGAACGAAATGCTCTCCTTGTTCAGTAAATGGTTTAGCTAGTAGCGCTGTTGTAATTTCTTCATTTGTATACGTTTTTAATTGAATTTGATTAATATACGTGCTGTCATTATTCTGCAAAATGGCTTGAAAGGTTTCTAATGAAAGCTGACGTAGTAAATTTTCATGAATGAATGAAGTAGTATGTTCTTTAATAGTAGTAACTGAAAAATCAAATAGCTGTTCAGCAAGCTCTCCCAAATTTATAACTTGTCCATCTTGATTCATGACAATAGCAGGAAAAGGAAGTGAATTTAAATAATGTTCATCGATCGTAAATGATTTATGCATATGACTCATGATTATTCGATCTCCTTGAGTAATCTATATATACTATTATTATAGTTAATTATCGGGAATTAGTCATTATGAATATGATTGTAAATATTTGATAATAAAAAAAATAGGGACTTTTTTAACGAAAAACATGGAAAGATTTGAAGAAAAATAACATTTTTTAGTATATATATAGGAAGCTAGAAGTGTATGAAATGGATAAAAAATAGTAATTATTGTCTTGGTTGCGATTTTATGGGGAGCAACTGACTTTTGTGGAGTAGTTGCTTAACCGTAAGCTATTGACAGTCTCCTTTATGTTAACAATTCGTTGATCGCTCGCAGTAGTACTTACATATTGATCTTCAGTGGGTTTACCTTATTGCAGTTATTTGTAGTTGCCTATGTCTCTCTTAGTTTAAAGAAATGGCCATCGAAATATCAAGTGATAGGGATTATTGGTACACTTATGGGTCTTTGACTCCTACTAACGAACGCTTCATTTGATTTTTTGTTAGTCAGTAGTAAAGCCCTATTGCGGGAGTAGCGGTTGGTTTTACTTTTGCCTTCTCACATTGTACCCTGCACGTATGGTGAAAGAATGGAGCGTACTACTTGTTGTCGGATGGGGAATGCTGATAGGGGATTTACATTAGAGACTAATTGTTGCAATTGGAGTCAAATCAGTGGTTTTTGTGCTATTTTTAAGTTGAGACAAGTATTGCTAACAGCGATGGTTATTTCAGTTATCGTGTTTGGTACATCGTTAGATTTTTGGCAATTAGTTATGCTTGTTTGTGTAACATGGCTTTCTGTAGGTAGAGGAAAAGCATAAAAATACTATCTGCACAGGAGTTCTTTACTATGTTTGAAATTTATGGAACTTCTTTGCGAAGAGCAAGGGGGAAGAATGTGAAAGAAATTTTTTCCTATGTAAAGCCATATAAATGGACCGCATTTATCGCGTTTTGTTTAATGCTGTTGGAATTGTTTGTGGAGCTCGCTCAGCCACTGATCATGGCTAAAATCATAGATGATGGAGTACGAGCTCAAAACCAAGGGATGATTTGGCAATGGGGTATTGTTTTACTTGGCTTATCTTTCGTAGCCTTTATAGCCGGTGTCGTTAATTCGTATTTTTCATCGCATACTGCACAGAGTTTCTCCTATGATTTACGAAATGCATTGTTTGAAAAAATACAATCCTTTACATTAACCACTTATCAAAAATTCTCAACAGCTTCTCTTATTACAAGGTTAACGAATGATGTGACACAAGTTCAGACGGTGTTGTTTATGAGTTTGCGTATTATGCTTCGTGCACCACTTGCCGTTGTCGGTAGCATCGTTATGGCCTTTGTTGTCAATGCAAAATTAGCGTTGTTTTTAGTGATTGGCGCACCGATTATTTTGATTTTTCTTATATTTATGGTGACAAAAGGCGTGTCTTATTTTGGACTTGTGCAAAAAAGAATGGATCGTTTGAATCGTGTACTACAGGAAAATTTACAGGCTATTCGATTGGTGAAAGCATACTTACGCGGTGCATATGAAGCTTCTCGGTTTGATGAAGTTGCCTCACGCTTAAAAATAGATACTGTAAAGGCTCTACGCACAATGGAGTATATTATGCCTGTGCTGTTATTCATTATGAATATGAGTCTACTTGCAGTATTGTGGTTTGGGACAAAACAAATAGCTTCAGGTACAACACCACTTGGAGATGTAGTTGCCATTGTCAATTATGCAATGCGTATGACAGGCTCGTTTTCGATGTTTGCCTTTATTATTATTTTTTATGCGCGTGCCAAAGCCTCTGCTGAGCGTATGGCAGAAGTTCTTTCAACTGAAAATGAGATTGAGCTACCATCATCTTCACAGAAAACGTCTAAAGATTTGAGTTTTGGAGAATTAGCTTTTGAGCATGTTAGCTTTACTTATCCTGGGGAAGACTCGCCTGTACTATCCGATGTAAGCTTCCGAGTGACATCTGGTGAAAAGCTTGCCATTATGGGGGCAACAGGTGCAGGGAAATCAACGCTGTTACAGCTTATTCCACGTTTCTATGATGTCACAGAAGGCACAATAGTAGTAGAGGGGAAAGATGTACAGCAATGGGATTTACAAGAACTGCGTGAAATCATCGGCTATGTTCCACAACAATCGTTATTATTTACAGGAAGCATTGCTGATAATATTCGTTGGGGTGATGCGGAGGCTGAAATGGATGCAGTGCTACAGGCTACAATGCAAGCGCAAATCCATGCTTCTGTGGAGGATTTCCCGAGTGGCTACGAAACAAAAGTCGGTCAGAAGGGTGTCAATCTTTCAGGCGGTCAAAAACAAAGATTATCGATTGCAAGAGCGTTATTAAGAAAAGGGCATATATTAATGCTTGATGATAGTACAAGTGCACTTGATGTTAAAACGGAGCAGGCATTATGGGAAGCTTTGAGTGAGGAACAAGCAACGATGCTAGTAGTCACTCAAAAAATTCGGACAGCTAAAGGTGCAGATCGCATATTACTCATTGATGCAGGGAAAGTGGTCGCATACGGGACGCATGAAGAGCTTTTACAAACGTCAGTGCTTTATAAAAAAATCGCAATCTCTCAACAGGAGGTGGAGGAATAATGGGATTTTTCCAAAAGCCTTTTGGCTATGAGCCGATTTTGACGAAAGATGATGTGAAGCAAGTTGTTAAGAAAAAGAAGGGACCTCGCGCGACAGATTGGAAAAGCACACTACTACGTTTATGGAAAATAGTCGATGAACAACGTGTACTACTAATTATTGTGCTGTTACTTGTCTTGGCGAGTTCCATTTTGTCACTTCTTGGGCCGTATTTAATCGGTAAAATGATTGACATGTACGTAACGCATGGAGAGCTTGCGGGACTTGAGAAGGGGATTATGCTGTTAATCGGCATTTATGCTCTTTTAGCAGTATCATTATTTTTGCAAAACTATTGGATGATTGGTGTTGCCCAACAAACCATTTATAGATTACGAACGAGTGTATTTGCTCATTTCCAAAGGCTGCCGATTGCTTTTTTTGATCGTCGTCAGCATGGAGAATTAATGAGTCGGATGACGAATGATATTGAAGCAGTTAGCTCAACATTAAATAGCTCCTTTATCCAAGTGTTTTCTAGTGTAATAACGCTTACGGGAACGGTGATTATCATGCTAAGTTTAAGCCCTTTACTAACGGTATTAACGATGACCATTATACCGATTATGTTTTGGGCAATGCGTTGGATCACACGGAGAACGGCACCTTTGTTTAAAGAACAGCAAGCGGCCATAGGAGCTCTGAATGGCATGATTGAAGAAACAATTTCGGGTCAGAGAATTGTCAAAGCTTTCTCACAAGAAGAACGTATGAAAGCGGAATTCCGCGAAAAAAGTTTACGCTTAAAAAGTACTGGCTTTTGGGCACAAACATACTCTGGGTATATCCCAAAGGTCATGAACTTTTTAAACAATATGAGTTTTACAATTGTAGCTGGCATTGGCGGTGTACTTGCTTTTTACGGGCATGTATCAATTGGCGTAATTGTTATTTTTACAGAATACGCAAGGCAATTTACACGACCTTTAAATGATTTGGCCAATCAATTTAATACCGTACTGTCTGCGATTGCTGGTGCTGAGCGTGTATTTGCGTTACTGGATGAACAGCCTGAGGAGGAAGTTGCTTCCGCACAAAAGCATAAGCTATTAGGGCAAGTGAGCTTTCAACATGTGTACTTTAAATATGAGCAAGCAGAGGAAGCTTACATTTTGAAGGACATTAATTTTAACGTGGAGCCCGGACAAACGGTAGCTCTTGTTGGGGCTACTGGAGCAGGAAAAACAACGATCTTGCAGCTTATTGCAAGATTTTATGAAGTATCAAAGGGCGATGTTTTATTTGATGGTGTAAACGTTCAGCAAATAGAACGACAAGCATTGCGCTCGCAAATGGCCTTTGTATTACAGGATCCGTTTTTGTTTGAAGCATCTGTACGTGAAAATATCCGTTATGGTCGATTAGATGCTAGCGATGAAGAGATAGAGGAAGCGGCGAAGCGTGCGAATGCACATGACTTTATTATGACGCTAAAGGATGGCTATGACACTGTACTTGCCGCAGATGGCAGTGGGATTTCGCAAGGTCAAAAGCAGTTATTGTCAATAGCAAGAGCATTGATTGCTGATCCGAAAATATTGTTGTTGGATGAGGCGACAAGTAGTATTGATACTGTTACGGAGCTTGCGATTCAAGAGGCTCTAGATGTGTTAATGCAAGGACGCACTAGCTTTGTTATTGCTCACCGTTTAAATACAGTGCACAATGCCGATATTGTGCTTGTTATGCACAAAGGTGAGTTAGTTGAAGCAGGTCCTCAACAAAAATTAATGGAATCCGGTGGCATCTATGCGCAGATGTTACAATCTTCATCTCATCATCTTGATGAGTAGGGTGAAAGTAACGATGTAAGTATAAATCTCATTCATCCAGTATAAAAAAGAGTGATTTTGAAATTTTGGAATTGCTCTTTTTTAGTTGAAGTATTGACTTTTATCCTATAATTTAAATGTAATTTATTAGTATAAATGGTATAATTGAGTACAAACAGCTAAGTGGAAATAATTCTTTTGGGTAAGGGAGCAACTCGACGCTCATCCGTAGTGGAAATAGGGCTTACAAATGAATGTGGTTGTATAGAAATACATACCTTGTTCTAGTAATTTTCAGTCTATAACCGTCAAAAATCATATAAAACCTTTTAATTTCACTATATTTGGAGTAAAATTGTTAATAATTAGAAGTGATTAGCAGTGGTTAGTATAATTTGTTGCCAGCGTATTTTCTTTCTTGCTACAATAGGGCAATAGTCTATACAAGAACGGAGTAAATGATGAATATTTCAGTGATGACAGTGTCTTTTCCGTTAGATGGGGAAACATTAAATGAATTAAAAATATTGTGTGAAGAAGCGACCACACATGATTATCGTGTATATGAGACTGCTATGGGTTTGCCTATGGCGAGTTCCTTTGAATCGAAGGGCTTTATGGTACTTGCATATGAAGATGACAAAGATGTATTAGTTGGTGCGGCTAGTGCAATAGATTTAATGGGGCTGCATACATATGAATGGTCTTTAGTTGTAACACCTAAGTACCGTCAAAATGGAATTGGAACTGCTTTAGTAGAAGCTTTACTGGCCGGCCTCGAAGATCGTGGGGCAGAAGGTCAATTGGCGGTAGTGATAGATGGCTCACCTTGTGGACACAAGTTTATTGAAAAGAAAGGCTTTACATATAGCTTTTCAGAGGCCACTTTAGAAACAAGAGCAGAGTCAGTAGAATTAAAGAATGATATCGAAATCATTCCTTATACAGATGAACAGGCAGAGCTGATTGCTATTTATAGTGCAGCGTTTGGAGACCTACCTGAAGAATCTGAGGAGCTAATCGCTTTTAATACTTCAACGAATGGACGAAAGCTATGGGTAGCGCGTAAAGATGGCGAAATTGTTGGAACAGTAACGACTGCCCAGGAAAATGAAATTCAATGGGTAACGGCATTGGCAGTTCATCCAAACTGTGAGGGGCAAGGGATTGGTACTGCGATGCTGTCATTTTCCAAAGATTATGCGAGCAAAATTGGAGTCAAATTCGTCATGCTCGATGTAGAAATTGACAATCGAAAGGCGCTTTCTGTTTATGAGAAGGCCGGCTTTATGAAGGCTCAACAAATAGACTATTATGTAAAACAATAAGTGAAGAGTGAGGAGTGTGCTTGAAGCATCGCTCCTCATTTTTTTGTGTTTAGAAATGAAGTCCAAACACCGGCGATAAGGATGTGGAGAATTTTCAGATGGAGAAGACGAACAGCATAAAAGGGTGGGTAAGTCTTCTTTCGAAGGAAACTCCAAGAAAACATCATTCGCCCCCATAATATAAGGTTGAAAAAAATTTATAACGGATTCAAATAAGAAGTTTATCAAAGTTTGTTCAAAAGTGAACAAAAGTTGATTTGCATCTTTCCCCAGAAGGTTTTACCCTTAATAAGCATAATCTTTAAGATAAAAGGATGTCCGATAAAAGGATGTCCGATAAAAGGATGTCCGATAAAAGGATGTCCGATAAAAGGATGTCCGATAAAAGGATGTCCTTTTTCTTTTTTTGCCTTTGGAAATGGAATAATTTCACACGAAAAGTTGGAAAATGGTCCTTGATATTCGACTGTTGCAAGTTAGGCAGAAGTGGTACCATCACTAACTCTAGGATCCTGTCAGACACAAAATCCAAATAGCGCTAATAGTTTTCAACAATACTCTTTGGAAATCGGGTGCGAATTTTAAAAAATCAGTAGTTTCAAATTCACTATTATCAGATTTTGTTAGAAAAGCTACAAAAGTTGATTTTCATTCTTTTATAAAATGCTATACAATCGGAAACTGCAAGAGATGAAAAGTAAAAAAAGACTTAAAAAAGAAAAATATGTTTATAGATGTTCAGTTAAAGGTATAGGATAAGTGTAAAAAGTAAATAAACTTGTATTTGTAGTTATAGTAGAGATGCTTTTCATTTAATACCGAATAGTAAATTTAAATTCACTATTATCAAATTTTGTTAGAAAAGCAACAAAAGTTGATTTTTATTCTTTTGTAAAATGCTATACAATCTGAAAATGCAAGTGATGAAAAGCTAAAAAAGACTTAAAAGAGAAAAAATATGTTTAAAGGTGTTCAGTTAGAGGTATAGGTTAAGTGTAAAAAGTAAATAAACTTGTATTTGCGGTAATTGTAATGATGTTTCTAAGTATCTCTTTTCATTTAATGCTGAATCGTAAAATTATCAAAGTAATAGGAAGATAGTTTTTAGGAAAAGTCTAGGGACCTAGAAAAAATCCGCAATTGGGAGACGCATCTTATTAAAGAATAGTAATTTCAAAGAGTGTTATTTACCGTAGCAGCATTTTGTCTGATACGTAAATATTAATAAAAAGCAATGAAATGAGAGGATGATTTGGCCTATGGAAGTATGTCCTTTTCTGTCTATTAAATGTAATAATATTACAAATAGATTAAAAAATGGTTTTATTTAATTCTACTTTTAAAAGTAATCCATGAAGTGTTATTTATCGTGTCAGCATTTTAGTTGATACGTAAATATAAAAAATAATTATGAAAGGAGAATTCACCTACGAAGAAAAAAACAATACAAGTTGCAGCAATTGCCGCGGTACTAAGTGGGATGGCCATTTCGCCACTATTTACTTTAGCAGATGGCAAAGGTGATGTTTTTGAATCGAAGGCAGTGGTGAAATTTATTCCGGCTACAGATCCGCAAGTTCCGGTAGATCCAACTGATCCAGACCCAGGAAAACCGGTAAAACCAGTAAAACCAACTGATTCAGACCTAGGGAAACCGGTAAAGCCAGTAAAACCAACTAATCAAGACCCGGGGAATCTAGCAAATTCAGTAGATTCAGTAGATCCGACAAATCCACAAGATCCAAACCTTGGGACGGGCAGTCCCTTAAGCTTGGACCATGTGTCAAACCTTGATTTTGGTGTTAGTGAAATTGCTAATACGGAGCAAGGTGTGACGTACTATGCCAATGCACAGGAACTGCATACTAGTGAGGGAAGTAAATATGTACCGAACTATGTTCAAATCTCAGATAATCGTGGAACAAATTCGGGGTGGACGTTGACGATTAAACAAGAGGGTCAATTTTCTAATGCTAGCGCACAGCATAAGGAATTAACGGGTTCGCAAATCCAATTTGCTGACCCAACTGTTGAAGGTGTATCAGACGCGCCACCACCAATAAATGCTGAAGTAATTACATTGGATCCGAATGGAGCAGAGTCGCTTGTAATGGCCGCGAAGCCGCTTGCGGGGGCTGGACTTTGGGTGAAGAGCTGGGGAACAGTTGAGGAGATGACTGGTGATTCTGGTCAGAAAATTCGAAAAACAAAAGCGATTTCCCTTACTATTCCGGGAGAAACGCCAACGGATACTGTTACATACAGTACAAAATTAACTTGGAAGTTATCTGATATTCCGAGTAACTAAACTATTAAAGGTGGTCAAAATGATGAAGAAAATCGATTTGAAAATGTTAGGTATTACAGCTATGGTAACAGGCTGCGTATTCGCAGGGAGCACATCTGCCTTTGCAGAAGAAAAATCTTATAACTCTAATGCAGTTATTCAATTCCAACCGACTGGTGAAGGTGGCGGGGGAACGGACCCAGAAAAACCAATTGATCCAACAGATCCAACAAATCCACCAGTTGATCCAACAGATCCAACAAATCCAGGTGGTAAGCCGGATCCAGGAACGAAGGGTCCATTAGGTATTGACTTTGCATCTAGTTTGCGCTTTGGTGAGCAACAAATTACATCTACAACTAAAACTTATAAAGTAAAACCACAAGAGTTTACCGATCGCGGTCCGGGTCCAAACTATGTTCAAGTGACAGATAACCGTGGAGTAGGAACAGGTTGGATATTAACGCTAACGCAAGATGGTCAATTTAAGGGCAAAGAAACTGGTAAAGTGTTAACTGGAGCTGCAATTTCTTTTAAAAATGGTCATGTAGTAACGGTTTCTGAATCTGGAGAACCAACTCCATACGGAGAATTTACTTTGGGATTTGACGGAGATGGAAAAGGCGTGGCTCAAAATATAATGGTTGCTGGTGATGAAGAAGGTGCCGGTACTTTCGCTTTTGTATTTGGTGATAACAACACAGCTGCAGAAAGTATCACGCTAGAGGTGCCTGGTAGTACAACAAAATATGCTGACAACTATTCTACAAAATTAATATGGACATTAAAAAACGTACCAACTGGTAATGAAGGCGAAGGCGACGAATAAGTAAAGAATAGGGATGAGACACTGTAGTTTTCTACAGTGTCCCACCTAAGTAATTATGTAATGAGGAAGGTTGAATTTATGAGAAAAAATATGTTGTTGACCTTAGTTGGAATAGTAATGGTAGGCCTAGTATGGTTTGCACCATTCGCTTCTGCATCTGAATTTAATTTTGGTGTACATACTGTTATTCCGGAAAATCAAATTGATAAAGAAAAAACGTATTTTAATTTGAAAATGGAACCTAATCAAAAGCAAACATTAACGATTCGTTTAAGAAACGATACATCAGAGGATGTCGTGATTGAGCCTAAAATTAATACAGCTACAACAAATCTCAATGGTGTTGTAGAGTATGGATCTACAAAAACTGAACGTGATTCTTCATTATTGTATGAGATGGGAGATTTAATAAAAACAGATAAGGAGATTACAGTTCCGGCTAATGGGAGTAAAGATTTGCACTTAAATGTAACGATGCCTGAAGAGGAATTTGATGGAATTTTAGCAGGCGGTATTACGTTAGAAGAGAAGGAAACAACATCAAAAAAAGAAGAAAACAATAAAGGTTTAAGTATTGAAAATAAATATGCTTATGTAGTAGGCATTACGCTACAAGAGACAGATGAAGTAGTAGCGCAGGATTTGAAATTACATGAAGTTGAGGCTGGGCAATTGAATGCACGTAATGTCATAAATGCTACACTTCAAAATCCTACGGCTACGTATATAAATCGTTTCGAAGTGGATGCGGAAGTGACGAAAAAAGGAAAAACAGAAGTACTCTATCAAGCTAAAAAACAAGACATGCAAATGGCGCCAAATTCAAGTTTAGATTACCCTATTCCGTTAGATGGTGAAAAGTTCAAAACTGGAGAATATACGTTACATATAAAGGCTAAGTCGAGCAAAGAATCATGGGAATTCAAAAAGGATTTTGCCATCAAAGGAGAAGAAGCGAAGCAATTCAATGCAATGGATGTATCGATTGAAGGTCCGAATTATTTAGCGTATATGGTAGGGTTACTAATTATGCTAGTAATAGGGCTACTAGTGTATATATTTTATAGCAAGAAGAAACAGGGAAAGCAGCAAGGAATGAATGATTAATTGATAAAAAAACGTATGTTTGAACTTGGGATTGACAATTGTTTTTTTATCAATTAATTCTAGTAATCTATCTAGTATTGAATAGGATTCTAATAGAGGGAGGGTGTGAAAATGAAGAAAATAGTAGTCTGGATGTTGACCTTTATCTTAATCTTTTCAACGCTGACTATATCTGAAGCAGAGACATCTTTTGACCCCGAAAATGCAGTAACAGAAGATGATGGACAGATCGAGTTAGAAAGTAAAGAAGAGTCAGCACCTGAAAATAATGCACAAACTGAGTCAGAAAACAAAGAAGAGCCACCAACTACAGGTGGGGAACAGAGTGAGTCAGAAAGTAATGAAGAGCCGCCAGCTACAGGCGGGGAACAGACCGAGTCAGAAAATAAAGAAGAGTCAGCACCTGAAAATGAAACAGACACTGAGTCGAACGGTGATAAAGAGCCACCAGCTACAGGTGAGGAACAGACTGAGTCGAACAATGAAGAAAACCCAGCAGTGGAGTGTGAAGAAGAACTAGCAATGGACTGTGAGAAACCAGAAGAATCAGCCAGTGAAGAAAACCTTACAGTTACATTAGACAATGACGGAGAATATACAGATGGTGGTTACCGAATAACGGGGACACTGAGTAAAGTCAGTCAACCTACCATTCTTTACTATAAGATTGATGATAATGATGAGAAGAAAATCGCGGAATTTGAAAACACAGACACTGATCCAACTATTCCGTGGGAGTACACGATTCCAGATGATGAAGTGAAAAAGGGTTTAGATCACGACATTACGATATATGCAGAAAACGAGTCTGGTACGAAATCAAACGAAGAAACAATAAAAATACGCCCAGCATTAACGATTACAGAACAAGTATTTGATGAAGATGACCATGAGGTGGAGGAAGTTGCACCAGAAAAAACAGTCAGCTATAAAATTATAGTAGAAACCGATTATATCGACGAAGATACCGGCACATATGGTGAAGTCAACATTACTCAACAATATGCTACACGTTTAGAACAACCAGCAGACCTTAAAGTAATAGATGAAGAAGGAACAGAGGTTGGTACAGCCTCATATAATGAATCTGCCAATGTAATTAAAGCAACTCTTGATGCTAACCTGCCACGTTCTACGAAGATAAACATTACGTATAACGCTAAAGTGAAAACAGATATGGAAGAGGAAGAATATATCATCAGTCAGGCGACAGCATCCGGGGAATATAGTACAGGTGATGAAGCCAATGAGACATCCGATAAAACGAAAATTTTAATTACTAATGCACGAATTAAAATAAGTGACGTTGGTAAAATCGGCAATATTGATTTTTCACCGTTGGATAAAAATGATCCTGTAGTTGGATTTAAAGAAATGGACAAAAATAGCTTGCTTGAGTTCTCGAAAGAAAAGTCCAGTGGAAGAAAATATTTTATGCTTTTCGGAGATTACAATAATGATCGGTTTAGTAATGCATTAGAACACGGCAATGTTGCCTTTGGTGATGACGCGATGCGACCGCTACCTAGCAGGGACACAACACTTGAAGCTTTAATGCAAAGTAAGAACTATATTCATGCACAAAATTTTGCAGTTATGACATTGTTCCCTCACTCTGAGTATTATGGTACCGCAACATATTATTATGAAAACGGAAAACCTTCGAAAAATCAGGTAGGTAATGGATTAGTGATTGCCCAAGGAAATGATGAAAATGGTAAGGCAGAGTTCCAATCAACAGAAATGCCAATTTTAAAACTATATAAAAATGAAGTTACACATGAATTGGTAGCTTATGCAGCTGTTATTAATGGAGACTTTTTAGATGGCTATGTAAAGATTAAAATGAGTTCAGTAAGTGAATCCAAAGGGCTTGTTAATATAAGCATGAAGTTTTTAAAATTAAACGACAAATATAAATATACTAATTTTGCTTATAATGTTCGTACAGATATTGGTAACCTCTATAGCGTCTCTAATTATAAGGCGCCTATAAATTCGTTAGGAAATAATAAAGGGTTTTATTTTGTTGTTGATGAGAATGTTAATTGGGCACATCGTAAAGACAAACATCCATATTATCTTTATTTCTTCCGTGATGGCTATGCGAATCATCCAGCTGAGTTGAAAGTAAATGATGACCCGGCACACCAACCGTTCAGCGATGCCTTTTACCCTACAATGAGTTCACTTGGTAGTGAAGATCCTGGTGAGAATGCAAAATATCCTTCTACGCAGGATCCGGGCTGGTCATTAAGATGGGCAACTGACGAACAAAAATATGGCGAGGTTAGAGAAGTGAATCTCGAGCTTATGGTAACTGACAGTAATCAGCATACTATTGAGCAAGAAGTTAAATTAGATAATGATATAGAATATACAGATGCTGGTTACCGTATAAAAGGGACTTGGAATGATGATAGAGGTCAACATGTCACTCTTTATTATACGATTGATGGCGGTGAACCTAAGAAAATCGAAGAATATGAAAATAAAAATCCTGGTACTGATGTTCAGTGGGAGCACACGATTCTAAAAGATGAAATGAAAAAAGGTTTAGATCACACGATTACTGTATATATAAAAAATGAGTCTGGTTTTGTATCAGACGAAAAAACAACAAAAATCAGCCCGCAATTTACTATTACAGAACAAGTTTTTGATAAAGATGGCGAAGTGGCAGAGAGAGTTGCACCAGAAGGAACTGTAAACTATAAAATTGCAGTAGAAACAAATTATAGTGAAGAAGCTGGAGGCACATATGGCCAAGTCAGCATTACTCAAAAATATGCAACGAGTTTAGAACGGCCAGAAAATCTTAAAGTAATAGATGCAGGGGGGAAAAAAGTTGGTACAGCCACATACAAAGACTCCGCTAATGAAATTGAAATAACGCTTGATGAAAACTTGCCACGTTCTACGAAGATAAACATTACGTATAACGCTAAAGTGAAAAAAGATATGGAAAATGAATATATTATAAGTCAGACGACAGCATCCGGAAAATATAGTACGGGTGATGAAATCAATAAGACATCAGTTGAAACGAAAATTTTAATTAATTCTACTAATCTGCATACGCGAATGAAAATAAGTGAAGTTGGTAAGATTGGCGAGATTGATTTTTCGATGTTAGATTCTCCGAATGAATTAGATGGATTTACACAAATGAAAATAAACCAGGGGCTTAAATACAAAACAAAAGACCCGAATTACAGAGATTATTACATGTATTTCGGAGATATTGACTCTGAAAAACGGTATGTAAGTTCGTTATGGGATCTGTCCTCTTATTACAAACACAATGATGACTGGAACCGCCCACTACCTACTATGGATAACACACTTCAACAAGTAGTGGACAGTCGATTTTTGGCTAGTGAGCGTATGTTTATAATGGCGCAAAATTTCCAAATGATTACAGCTTTAGAAAACTCCTGCGCTTACTGTGCTTATAGTATCGTATCGTACAATTATGAAAAGGGGAGAGCTTCGAATATACTCTCTGGGACTGGAGTCACGATTGCTCATGGGGATAGTGCAGATGATACAGCAAAATATCAATCTACGGTTATGCCTCTGTTAAAACTTTTTAAAAATGAAACGACACAAGAATTGATTGGTTATGGGGCTGTTCTTAATGGTGAATACGTAGATGGCTTTATAAAAATTAAAATGAGTTCGGTAAGTGCTAAAGGTCGTGTAAATGTAAGTATGAAATATTTAAAACTAAGCGATCAACATGCCTTTACAAATATTGCTTATTCTGTCCACATGGATATTGTTGGACAACACAAGCAAAGTAAAATGTACTCGTTAGGAAATTATAAAGGTGTTTTTTTCCAAGAAAGTGGAACAACTATGGCTGACAAAAAACCTTTTTATCTTTATTTCTACCGTAGTGGCTATGCAAATAATCCAGTTGCATTAAAAGCAAGTAATTTCCCAACCGAAAGACCATTCGATCAAGATGGTTCTTATTATGCCACATTGGATTCACCGGGTACACCTGATTCTTCGTTTGGCGGTTTAATGGGAGCTTACCAAGAGCATCCAGGTTGGGCTATGAGATGGGAGCCGGAAAGACTAGACCCTTACCGTATTAAAGAAGCGAATGTTGAGATAGGAATAACCAGTAAATTAGATGTTATGCCTATAATTGAATTAGATAACGATGGTAAATATACAGATGATGGTGATTATCATATTTCAGGAACATGGTCGGCTACAGATAGCGAAAAAATTGATCTTTACTATAAGATAGATAGTAGCGACAAGATAAATGGTAGCGATGCTAAGCTAATAAGAGAGTATAAAAATACGAATCCAGGCAGTGTCACTAACTGGGCGTATACGATTCCAAGGGATCAAGTAAAAAAAGGAGTAGATCACAATATTAGTGTCTATGTACTGGACGAAGATAAAAAGCAATCAAATATCGAAATGATAAAACTTCGCCCAACGTTAACAGTTACAGAACAAGTATTTGATGAAGGGGGTAAAGAGGCAGAGGTAGTCGCACCAGGAGAAACGTTAAGCTATAGTATTTCAGTAAATCCCAGGTATATTTCGGATGATAAAGGTAAATATGATCAAGTTAAAATTACCCAAACATATAATACGAATTTAGAACCACTAGCAGACAAAGACATAAAAGTAATTGATGAGGACGGAAACAAAGTTGGTACAGCCACATTCAATGAATCTAAAAAAATAATTGAAGCAAGTCTGAATGCTGATGCTGACTTGGTTCGTTCTAAGAAAATATATGTTACGTATAATGCTACAGTGAAAGAAGATGCTATAACGGGAACGATTACAGGTCAGGCGACAGTATCTGGAAAATATAGTACTAAAGAAGAATTCAAAGGGACATCAAATGAAGTGAGAACTGAAATTGCTGCCGTGTTGAAGTTCGATTCTGCACCTAAAGTTATCGACTTTGGAGAAAAGCTAGTGATTTCACCACGAACTAAAAAGTATTATCCAATTAAGCTCGATATGCCTTTAGCTGTAAAAGATACTCGTACGCTATCTTCGAAATGGACGGTGATGGCTAAACTTGCTAAGCCGTTAATAGGGACGAAGCCAGGTGGTGCTAGATTAGATGGTTTACGTTACCGTTATGGTAAGAAAGATTCATACCTTACTGAAGATATCTCAGCGGAAATCTATACAAAGGAAACAACAGACGGGCGCCGAACAGTCGATATTTCTAATACATGGAGTGAAGATGGAGACGGACTTTATCTAGAAGTGCCAGCTGGAAAGGCAAGAGCTGATGCTTTTGAAGGAACGATCACGTGGATGCTTCAGGATGTACCGACCAACGAATAAATCTAGTGAAGTTTTGAAAGCTACTAAAGTGTGTATCAAACATGAGTGAACCTTATAAAGTAGATAGTTTAATAAAAAGGGATTGCCGTACTATGTGGCATTTAGATGACTTCGATGCTTGGAGTCATCTTTTTTTGTCTCAGGCTCTTTTTGTTTAATTTTTTATGAAGAAATGATAGGTTAGATAACAATATAACATTAAATTAATGAGTCTAATATTAATTTATTTCTTAAACACTATAATAGGAAGTTTCTCGGTGAAATAAGAAACTATCAATTTTTTTTAGAAAAAGTATTGACCATCTTAGATTAAGAGTGTAATATTATAAAAGTCGCTAAGACATCTACTGAAAAACAATTAAGTTAAATAAATTAGTTGTTGACATTGAGTTCGCGACATGATATTATATAAGAGTTGCTGTTAGAAAAAACAGTAACGAAATGAACCTTGAAAACTGAACAAGCAAAACGTAATCAATAAAGTTTTTAGTAGCTAACCTCAAGTTAGTGAACGAAACAAAATTTTGGACATCAAACATGATGCCAGCAAAACAATTTGAGCTAATCAAATTTCTTTTTATGGAGAGTTTGATCCTG
>NZ_JBNNVB010000036.1:0-50842 GCF_050280325.1 Lysinibacillus sp. NPDC093216
TTTTTATGAAAAAAATTGAAAGCCGGTGAAATTTTACTGATCGTAAAATTTCGCCGGCTTTTTAGTTTAGAGATGGGTTTTGTCCCAGCCTCTTTTTATTTGTTTATTTTCTTCTCGGTGTAACGGCGTTGTTTGATGTTTATCAGCGAATATGACCGGCACTTTTATCAGCGATGTTCCTTGTTCTATCAGCGATTCTGGCACTTTTATCAGCGATATTCCTTGTTCTATCAGCGATTCTAGCTCTTTTATCTGCGATGTTCTGGGTTCTATCAGCGATTCCGGCACTTTTATCAGCTATGTTCCGGGTTCTATCTGCGATTCTAGTACTTTTATCAGCGATGTTCTGGGTTCTATCAGCGATTCTAGCACTCTTATCAGCGATGTTCCGTTTTCTGTCAGCGATTCTGACTGGCACTCTTATCAGCGATGTTCTGGGGTTTATCAGCGATTCTAGCTCTTTTATCTGCGATGTTCTGGGTTCTATCAGCGATTCCGGCACTTTTATCAGCTATGTTCCGGGTTTTATCAGCGATTCTAGCTCTTTTATCAGCGATTCTGTCTTTTTTATCAGCGATGCGCAACCTTTTATCAGCGATTGTTTGACTTCATACCTGCATTTTACCTAACATAAAAAAGCGATATTTGCATATTTGCAAATATCACTTTTACTTTATTTAATAGCGTCGAATCGTTTATAAGCTACTAATCTTGTAGACCAGTAAGAGTATGTAACGTCCGAAATTTCAACACCGTCTGATCCTGCATGGATAAATTTATTGTTACCTATATAAATACCCATATGAGATATTCCATCTTTATACGTATTTTGGAAAAATACTAAATCTCCCGCTGTCGGATTTTTAACTTGTGTTGTGTTACCGTAGAAATATCCTTCGCTACTGTCTCTTCCAATTTTTAAACCACCTTGATTAAAGGCGTAGTAAATAAAGCCACTGCAATCTAGGCCTTCGGATGTGTTGCCACCATAGAGATATGGTGTTCCTACTAATGAATTAGCTACGTCTACTGTTTTCTTATAAATAGCTTGTCCATTAGCTGTAGGATCTTTAGTTGTTTCTGTTGATGTTCCCACACCTGAAGATCCGTTATTATGTACTGTATCACTCTCGGGTATTGAAGCTACTGGAGATAATTTTAACACCTGTCCAACGTAAATTGTGTCTGTCGTAAGTCCATTCCAGTCTTTAATGTCCTTTACTGTCACATTATATTGCTTAGCGATTTTGGATAATGAATCGCCTTTAACGACTGTATGTGAAACAGCTGTGGGCTTTGATGGTGTTGTCGGCTTTTGTGTTGATGGATTTGTTGTTGATGGATTTGAAGGTTTTACCGCATCATTAGTAGCTTGTTTTGAAACTTCAAGCTTTTGCGCGACATAAATCAGATCATTCTTTAAATTGTTCCAGCTTTTTATGTCTTGTACTGTTACTTTATTGTTTTGAGCGATTTTAGTTAAAGTATCTCCTTTTTGCACGGTATATGTAGCTGCCTCTGCGGTCTGAAATGCTAAAAAAGAAGTAGCAATAGTACTTAAAGCAAGGATTCTTAATTTTTTTGTCTTTTTCATATCAATTTGCCTCCGTTCGTGCTAAAATATTTCCTTGTGTGTCTATCATACTAGATATTTTAGAAATCAGATATCAGATAAATTGACTATTTTTCAAACAATTTATGAAAATTACTGATTCCGACAGATTCTTACAAATTGTAATAGAATATTAATTGCAAGATTAGTATTCATGTGATAACATACACTTCTGTATTTAAAATTTTTAGAAAGTTTCATCTTTTCAATCTAAAGGAGTTTTAATTTTTATGAAGAACATCTTGCTTTTCATCAAAGAAAATTTGGCAGTAGGTTTACTATTATTTGCCTTATTTTTAGGTGCCGGAAATATTATCTTCCCCCCATTATTAGGCCAACAAGCTGGTGAACATATAACGACAGCAATGATTGGTTTCTTAATAACTGGTGTCGGATTACCGCTATTAGCAATCGTTGCAATTGCGAAGGCGGGTGGCGATCTACAAATACTAGCAAATCGTGTCGGCCCTACCTTTGGTATTATTTTTACATCAATCGTTTATTTAGCGATTGGACCATTTTTTGCAGTGCCGCGTACGGGTTCTGTATCCTATGAAATCGGGATCGTCCCATTTCTTCCAGAGGGAGTAGCAGATCATTGGGCACCACTTTTCATTACTTCTGTCATATTTTTTGCCTTAATACTATTATTAGCTATTAACCCTTCAAAACTTGTCGATCGTGTTGGGAAAATTTTAACGCCTGTTCTATTAGGTGTTATTCTATTACTAGCTATTAAAAGCTTTATTTCCCCAATGGGTGAACCAGGGGCAGCTATAGGAAAATACACTACGTCACCATTGACTGAAGGCTTTGTTAAAGGCTATTTAACAATGGATGTACTAAGTGCACTCGTATTCGGAATCGTTATTTTGCAAGCATTGCGCGACATGGGTATGTCAGATACTAAAAAGCAAGTCAAAACGACAATTTTCGCAGGAATTATTGCGGCTATTGGCTTATCATTTGTCTATATAGCACTTGGACAAATTGGTAACACTAGTGTTAGTGCAATTGGTGCTTTTGATAATGGTGGTACTATAATTGCGAAGTCAGCTGAAGCTCTTTTTGGTACACTCGGGACTATTATATTATCTGCCACAATTTTACTAGCATGTATATCTACTGCTGTAGGTTTACTGACTGCCAATGCTCAATTTTTCAATAAACTATTTCCTAGTGTTTCGTATAAAACGTTTTTGATAATTTTCACAATATTCAGTGCGGCTATTACAAACGTAGGTCTTGAAACAATTATTAGTGCATCACTACCTGTATTATTAATCATCTATCCGCTAGCAATAGTGTTAATGGTGCTGTCGCTTTTCGATAACTTCTTTAAAGGTGGAAAAATTGTTTACATTTTAGCATTAATTCCTACATTCTTTGTTAGTTTGAATGATGGTTTAAAGGAAATGGAGATTACTATTACACCATATGTGAACATTTTAAAAGCTTTACCATTATACGAGCAAAGTCTGGCATGGCTTGTACCTGCAATAATCGGTGCGCTTGTCGGCTTCATCATTCATAAGCTAATAAAAAAATAAAGCTCTTCATCTAACTAGAATCTGCTTGCTTTTTGCGAATAAGCCTCAAGCTTCTTTTAGACAACGACTGTCTAGGAATCTTGCATAAACTTATTTTTTCGCAAATGGCTAGTAGATTCTTTTTTTTGTAGGTAATCCCCTCCTTTTCCTATTCACGGTTATATGGAAATTCATGTATAATGAAGGTAATTAGAAAAGAGGTGTCCTATGAAAAAAGTATTGTGGTCTTTTGTATTCGTTCTATGCTTTTTCATCATACCATTTACAAACGCTTCTGCTGCAAGCAATGAACAACAGCTTGTAAAGGAAATCAAGGCAATTATTGAGGAAAACTATGTTGGAACCATCCATGGAAATTTGCAAAAAGCTAAAACAATTCCTGAAATCATTGATATGCTAGACCCTTATTCTACATATTTTACGAAGAAGGAATTTGAAGAATTTATCAATAGCATCGATCTATCAACTATTGGGATTGGTGTAATCATCGAAGAACATGAAGATGGCATTCATATTTTACAAGTGTTTGAGGATAGCGGTGCATCTAATGCCGGTGTAGTTGCTGGAGACATTATTATCGCCATTAACGGACAATCCGTAGTAGGAAGCTCTACCCAAGAAGTCTCGTCCTTATTAACTGGTGATGAAAATACTAAAATTGAAGTGAAACTCCAGCATGCAGATGGTAAAACTTCAACTACAACCATTACACGAAAAAAATTCACATTACCGAATGTGGAATCTGCGTTACTATTTGGGGATGTTGGCTATATTGCTATGTCATCCTTCTCAGAAGATGGTGCAAAGCTTGTCAAGGATGCGCTTATTCAATTAAAACAGCGTGGTGCAACCTCTTTTATACTTGATTTACAAAACAATGGTGGCGGCTATGTATCAACAGCTGAGGAGATTGCAGGGCTTTTCCCGAATGCAAAAATTGCCTACTTACTGGAAGAAGCACATGCCTCTTATAAAATACGTGCAGTCAAACAAAACGAAAAATTCCCAGCTGATACACGTATTCTAGTAAACCGTTATAGCGCTAGCGCCTCTGAAATGTTATCAGCAACATTACAAGATCAGCAATCTGCTATTTTATACGGAGAAACTACGTATGGAAAAGGCTGTATGCAAGGCTTTTTTGAACTGCAGGATGGTAGCTATTTAAAGCTTACGATTGGTAATTTTACAGGTCCATTAGGGAAAACGATTAATGAGGTTGGGGTAAAACCGAACGTCCAAACAAAGACTGCTCCTATTTTCCAGGCACATTATGATGCAATTAAAGCACAATATACAAATTATAAAGAGCTTGCAAGCTTAAAAAATGTACCAACTTCTAAAACATTTACTGTAAAATTCTCACAAGCTCTCTCTTCGCAAATTGCTGAAGGTAGTGTACAACTTGTCGCTTTAGGCGGTAACGAAGTACCGATTACTACAAAAGTTGATGGTAGTTCATTACTTGTTACCCCATCAAAACCGTTAAACAGTGGGCAAGAGTATATGCTACTCGTTCATCCATCTATTCAAAAAGAAACAGGCAATAAGCTTCAAAAAGGCGTTTATCTTCATATTACAGTTAAGAAATAACAAAGAGGATGGGACATTAGTAAGTTTTTGAAGCATAATTTTAAAATTTCACATGAGAAAAGCGCAAGAAATCAACGTTTTTAAAATTGATTTCTCGCGCTTTTTTAGATTTTGACCAGTTTTCCCCAGCATCTTTTTTTCAAATTTATAAGGCTCATTACCAAAAATTGTGGATGACATTTTTTAACGTATGCCATTTATCTAAGTTGATTGGAGTGGAGACTGGGCGACTCCTTGGGGATTAGCAATAGAGGAACGAAGGCTAAAACCATCACATCCTGTGATAACGCCTTCGTGACCAACATCGGTGCTGTTGCTGTCACTTCGTTGCACTACGTTTTCGCACAGAATGAAACCCTTTTGCTGACGCTTCGTTAGCACTACGCTTTCGCGCAAAAGACATCTGTTGGCCCGAGACCCTGCAGCGAAGCGACAGCGGCAAATGTTTTATCTGTGCGAAAGCGAAGCGCCAGCGGCAAAGCGCCCAGTCGGAACGGAAATCAACCACACGTTTTGGTTATGAGCTATTTATAATTTGCTTCTCTTACAAAGTATAAATGAACCAAATCGCTCGCCAACTCGCATGGCTGTTTTTTTTGTTCAAGTAAATTAGTTAATATTAAACGCTCAAAGGACCCTACAAAACTATCTACAACTATGTTTATGTCTGCACAATATGATTGTAATATGTGGGTACAATCATAACGATGTATAAGGTGAGTAAATTGCTGTGTAAGTCGAGATTTAATTACAAGTGACTGCTCAGATTCGAATAATCCGATTTTTGTTAATTTAGGATTATCAGTTATATAAACGAATAACATATGTACTTTTTGCTTTAGCTCTCTAACAAAGCCTTCTAATCCCTCTTCAACTTCTTCTGATTGTTTACTCATAATTTCATCAAACCCATGCTGAAATCGTTTATTCAGATCGGTGTAGAGAGAATCCTTACTTTCAAAATATAAATAAAAAGTTGGCTGTGTTACATTAGCGGCTTTTACAATGTCACTAACCTTTGTACCATGATAACCTTTTTCAGAAAATATCTCTAAAGCCTTTTCAAGCAATAATTGTTTACTTCGTTCACCATTTGAATTAACCTTCCTACCTCTCGCCATACTTCCCCCTTATCTAATTTGCAGTAGACATAGTCCTTTAGGCATCACTGAATAATGCCAATTTATCCATATCTTCATAAAAAATTCCGCTTTTAATAAAACTAATTATAATACAGCTCCTATTTTTTCACTATAAAATATTATAAATATAACAACTTTTTTGCAGATAGATCTTATAGTGTCCAATGAAGTTTTATTTCCATAGTCGTAGTGGAATCAAATGGGTGCACCTTAGTAAAAACGAAAAATCCCTTTATCAAACAACAATAAGCACATATTTCCTAATCAACATGCCTGAAAAATAAAAAAGTGGGTATCCAGTTTATAAGATACCCACTTTTCCTTATTGTTTTAAATATTTCCGTTTTAATTTATCACTAAATTCTTTTACTTCCTTCACGCCAAATAATAAGTATGAGCCAACAACCACTGCACTAAAAATAACAAGGCCTACAATGAAAGTTATCCATATGTTGTCAAATACTAAAAACTTGCTTGAAAAATACAAAACAATCGTGATAATAATCATTGGTGGAACTGATCTGAAAAATTGAAGTTCTTTGCTAAAGATCCCCATTTTCAAGTCATATTTATAGGCTGCATAAATAATCAGCATAATAAAGTTTGTTACTGAACTCACTAATGTACCCCATGCAATTGCATCCGCTCCACACTTATCGACAAGTAACATAATAACGGCAATGTTAATAACAAATACATTTATTAAGCTGAAGATAACAGGTGCCATTGAGTCACCCTTTGCATAGTAAAAGCGTGTTATATACCCGTTTGCAGCTAAAAAATACATCGATAAACAGAAGATTGCCAGTACTGGTGTTGTAATTGCAGTTGAAACTGCATCAAAATTACCACGTTGATAAACAACCTGCACAAGATTCTCTGCGTAAAAATATGAGTAGACTGTTACAGGATAAAGTAACAACAATAGATAATGTAGCCCTTTTGAGTATAAGCTTTTAATGGAAGTAAGGTCATTCTCTGCTTCTTTTTGACTCAAAATTGGAAAGATAACTGTCGTTACTGCTGTAATTAAAATTGCTTGTGGGAATTGCATAAGCCTTGAAGCATAGTTTACTGCAGCTACTGCCCCTTCAGATAACATTCCTGCAAAAAGACGCTGTAATAATGCGTATAGTTGAATGGTAGCCCCACCGAGCATAATTGGTAAAGTCATTAACCATAATTGCTTTGATGCAATATTTCGTTCAAATGAAAAACCAACCTTATGTGAATCCAACTTGCGATATCCAATAATTAGGAAATACACCATTATTACTGCACTTACTAATGCACTAATACCATATCCAATTGGACCGATAAACTCAGCTAATCCTACAGCAATCACTAAAAAGATTGCATTATAAATTAAAATGGCAAAGCTAGACAAATGGAATTTTTGATTTGCGTTTAGCAATCCACTATACCATGAGGACAATACAAGTAAGATTGATGAAGGCATCATCCAATAATATAGATTTTTAGCTAAATCTAACTCATCTTGACTAAAATCTTTTGGATCTTTACTTTGGTTAAAAAGCTCCATAATCGGATTAGTGAACGCTAACATTAGAATTGTCATTATTGAAACCGTTAGCAAGACAATTGTAAAGGACTGTTTGACAAATAGCGCACGATCCGTTGTTTCCCGATTATAAATTGAGATAACAGCAGTAGTAAATGCACCACCTACGACTAGATATAAAAAATTTGGAATTGTGTAAGCTGTAAAGATACTATCAGCAACGTGGGTACTTCCATAGTAGTATCCGATTATCATTTCACGTAAAAATCCGAAAACACGTGCCACGACATTAATAATCGCAACTGCCCCGACTATTTTTACAAACTTATTCATAGGCCATCCCTACCTTCAATGGCCGACTTATAAATCTCTATACAGCGAGCTGTTATATTTTTTTCATCGTGAATGGCTAATACTTCATCGACCGCTTCACGATTCATATATTGTTCTTTTGGCGTGTTCACGGCACGCAGCATCTCCTCAGATAAAACCATCGCATTTTCGGGCTCCACTAAATGCCCTGCGCCCTCTCCAAGCAAAGATACAAGTCCGCCTACATTTGAAGCAATAACAGGTGTATCTGTCGCTAATGCCTCTAATGCCACTAATCCAAAACCTTCTAAATGGGATGGTAATACAAAGACATCACTTGCTTGGAACCACTTTACTAGTTCTTGTTGTTTTAGTGGATCTATAAATTTGACGTCTTCACTGATTAATGGTTGCAAAGATTGGAAAAATGCCTGGTCTCTTCTAGAACCTACAATATTTAACTCTAAAGGCCGAGATACTTTTGTTTTTAGCATTTGGAAAGCCTGTAACAGCTCTTCAACGCCTTTTTGTTTTATAACATTTCCTACAAATAAAAATTTGAATGGCTCAGTAGCTAATTGTAGTTCTTTGCACACTGCTACTTGATTTCCTTTTGTGAAAACCTCACGATTCACACCCATACTAACAACAGAGATTTTACCTTTTTCAATCCCAAAATCTTGTTCAATTTGTTGAGCTAAGACAGGACCTACTGCGATAACATGTTCACTTTCACGTAAAATACTCGCTGTCCAATTGCGAATTCTTGTGTTCTTCTTCGCCATGCGCTCAATATCGCCACCATGAGCTGTAACGATAAATGGTATACCAAACATTTTCTTTAATAGGAGCGACAGCATACCAGATGGAAACACATAATGTGCATGTGTGACATCAATAGACTTTCTGTTTTTTAAGCCTTTCATCAATGTCGATAAACCCCATTTTGTATATTTCATAATGGTGTTTTTCTTACCTGTTGACGGATTAGTATTAACAGATATATCTACGTCTAGTCCTGCTTTTTCAAGTGCAGTGACTTGGTTTTTCACAAAAATACCGAATGATAAATGATCAGATGTTGGATACATATTACTAATGACGAGTATTTTTTTCATAGACGTGTCACTGCCTTTTTCATTAATTCCTGACCACGCATGGCCTCTTTATGAATATGGGTAGCAATTTGTTTCGTCTCCGCAATCGACTGATCCCAATTGCTACTTAATTTGCCAACTAATGTGGATAGAGCCTTCACATCATCCTCTACATCCTGCATTTGTAAGCAACGATCTGATGCGCCCACAAAGGACATAAAATCCTGTACTTTTGTATGGTAGGATATCGCAATAATCGGAGTTTCTGAATTTGTTGCCAAAATAAGCGAGTGCAGACGTGTACCGATAATAATATCCTGTTCTTCAGTTACATCAAGTAATCGCTCAGGCACCAAATTTTCATCAATAATTTTTGTATGTGCACGTTGTTGCATTTTTTTCTGAATATCCTTCGTCACAGTGACGTCCTGCGGGAATTTTGTGGCAAAGAATGTAATTTCGACATTATGTTCAGAAATTACATGATCTAAATTTTTCGCCATGCCTGTAATGTACGCATCATATTTTTCAACATTGCCCTCTGGCCAATAGTTTGCATTATAGTACGGAACCGCTGATACACCTATTTTAATTGGTTTTTCGGCGTAATGTTGACGATCACCTTTTAATGTAAATGCAGGATCACCAATAATATCTATTGGCTTTTTCACCCCAATACTTTGCAAAAGCTTTTTAGACTGAGGATCACGTACAGAGATATTTGCTGCATAACGACACATTGCGCGAATACTAATTTTCCCGGAAATCGTATCAAGTGGTCCGGCGCCACATCCGTAAATAATGTAGGGAACATTACTTTGTTTTGCCATCATTGCATACGCTCCATACAGGTGAGCCTCACGTTTATAAAAATCCATAAGAATACCACCACCACCAATGATGAGGAGGTCAAATGTTGATACATATTGTTTATTGTTTTTATAAGTATGGATAAACGTTTTAAATAAATTACTCTTCCTGTAATACAATGGATAGCTATGTACCCCATAACGTTCGGATGTTTGTTGTGTGTTATTACTAAAAACGGTAATGTCATCACTAGTTACCGAAAATGTTTGTTTTACTTGTTGAAGAATGCCGTATAATATTGATTCATCACCATTATTATCATTGCCGTAATTCCCCACAATGCCTATTTTCATTAAAAAACATCCTTTTACTTTTTAATACTGAGATTATACCACAATTGCACATTTCCGTTCTTTTAAAACTAGTAAAAATAAGATGAGCTTCAAAAGTCACTACTAATTTTGTGATATGTTTGCTCATCAACGTAACGTAAGGTTGATTTCCGTTGCGGCTTGGCGCTTTCCTGGGGACGTCCGATGTGCCGCTAATCAACTTATATGGTTATAAATATCAATTAACTATCGATTTGCAAGGTATACAAGCCTAACTGCCCAATCTATAACCTTTTTATTTAAAGAGAAAAATAGCAAACTAGGTAACATTACTAGTTTGCTATTTTTTAAATGCTAAGCCATTCTTTAAGGACGACTATTATTGATTAATTGCTCTATAAAGGAATAATCCGAAATGAGCGCGACTAATCGCTTCATCTGGCTTAAAGGTGTTATCACCATAACCAGTTGTAATTTTGTTTGCAGCTAACTGTTGAACATATGTGTATGCCCAATGATTCTTCGATACATCTTTAAAGTTTGTGCTGCTTGTTCCTTTTAGATTATAAGCTAATGCTACAACCTTCGCCATTTGTGCACGAGTTAAAGTACCATTTGGATCAAAGACATTATTGCCTTTACCACTCATAATACCAGACTCAACTACAGCTGCGATTTGTTTATAATAATCGTGATTCGCTGGAACATCCTTAAAGCCTGGATTTTTGACGTTTGATGTTTTTAAATCAAGTGCGCGGCTAATAATAACTGCTGCATGTGCACGTGTAAGTTTGTCATTTGGTCTAAATGTGCCATCTGGATGGCCTGTAATAATATTATTTTTTGTTAAATACTCAATTTCTTTATAGTACACATAATTACTTGGAATATCTTTAAACAACGCAGCCTTTGCTACAGTTACAGTAGCCTCTACACGCTTTGTTCCTAAAATCGCTACTACATTACCAGTAGCACCTGGATTTTTAGCTGTAAACTTACCATCACTAGTAATCGTACCGATATTACCATCTACAGACCATTTCACCTGTGATGCATTGTAAACTAGAGGTTTGCCACCGTCATCCTTTGCATCTACAGTAAATTTAACAGTTTCGCCTGCTCCTACTGTTTTTGACTTTGGTGCAATGTCCAATACTGCTGGAGCATCTACTACTTTTACTTGGAATGATTCAACAGGTGAGCCATCGTGGTTGATGAAAATGCGATCATTGCCAGCTGTCGTTGAAGTATAGTTCAAGCCGTTAACTTTTAAAGTATTATTCTCAGATGTTAGCGATACATGACCGTCTAATGGTAGCGCATTATAGTTATCATCTAAAATATATTGTACTGCTATACTAGACGAAGCACCTGCTAAAAGAGTTGCATAGCTTGTACTATTCGTATATTTAATTTGTGTACCTTTGCCAGTTGGTGCCGTACTTACAGCTTGTAATGTTGCGGACACAAGACGTTGCGCATTGCCTGCATTTAAAGGTAGGTTCGCTAATATGACATTATTATTACCGGGATTTCGAATACCCATCGTTGTTGAGCCGCCACCATCTAAGTTAATTGCTCGATCAACACCAAGTGACACTAAATAGTTCGCAAGTTGAACCATATTCATCCCTGCGCTATGTTTCTGTTTTCCATCAACCGTAATAAGGTGTACTGTTTTTCCATTATTACTTGTCGCTACAATAGTACGTGCAGTAACCGCTTTTGCACGATCACTAGATGTGCCCATCATAATGTAAGGTTTATTATCTTTTACTAAATACGGACCACTTGCCATAATAAATTTCGCATCCTGCCAAAGCTTATCAATAGCGAAGTTAACACTCAGCTCATCTCCAACTGCAATTTGGCTTAGCTTACTGTGCCAATCCCCACCTTGTAAAGATACGACAAAGCCAGTTGACGGGATGGATATTTTTTCTTTTGATCCATAAGGTGTAATTTGTGTAACTTTCCCTGTTAATGTTTGACCGAATTTGTTTTCAGTAATCGGAGCTCCAGTATCTACTACGATTTCAAAACCATATTCATTTGTATTTGTTGTTTTACTATAAAATTGTGGTGTGTAAACAATCGCTTCATATATATTACGTGCACGATTCATACCTGTCATTTCATAGTCTTTACCTTTGTGAGAAAGGGTTACATTAAAATCAAAATAGTCAATGACACCACTGCCATCTGCTGCAACCCCAAAAGCTGTAGGGACATTCATATATTCATCGGAGCCGTTTGAAACAGCACCACCATTTAAAATAACATTATCTTTACTTAATAAAAATAATGGGTAACCTGCAGACATATCGAAGAAACTTGCATTAATAGCACCAACTACACGATTCCCTTCACGTGAATTACGATTAGCATTTGCTACTGTCGATTCTCTGCCATTGACATTCGCAGGCATACCTAATTGTACTTCCGTCGTTTCGTCTACATTAATAGCAAGATGATTAATAGAATTTGTATTGGTACTGCTGTATGTATATTGTTTATACTGCACACCATGTGATAATTTATAATCCTTTTTGACCGTTTGGGCTGCATAGGCATTTAACGGACTAACAACCATTGACAATAATACAACTAAAACTAGTAAATTTTTCGCTATTTTTTTCATTTTTTTTGCGCTCCTGAGTAAAATGGAGCCTTCAACTCTCCCTTCACATGTTTTACTTCTACAACACTATCAAAAATATGTCAAAATATCCATGGAACATTTATGCTATTTTCCAGTTTTATATGAATTGTCATGAAAACTATTTATATAGTCTCATTTTATGATATTTCTAACATTTGACCCTTATCGTTACTCTATAATTTTGGTAAAATGGTGTAGAAATCTAGGAGGGTAAAATATGAAAAAACTATCAATCATTGCTTTGCTCATGACAGTAATCGGCATGCTTCTTTGGCAACCCCAACTAGCATCTGCTGACGAACTAACAGGGCATTCACATGAAAAGGGTCTTCGTTATTTAATTTCCAAAAATGCATTAGTAAAAGATGCAAAAGGAAGTTATCGTCCAGATGCCAATGTGACACGCGGAGAATTTGCTTCTTATTTAACTAAAGCCATGAATCTTGAAGCGACAAGCGACATAGTCTTTAAAGATGTCCCGGATACATATGTACATGCAAAGGATATTAAGCTTGCTGCTTCAGCTGGTATTATTACAGGTTACGGAGATGGTTCATTTAAGCCTAATGCCGCAATTTCAAGACAGCATATGGCGGTTATGATTGAGAGAGCTATCAATTATTTAAACATTCCTAAAGGTACTTCTTCTATTACCTTTAAGGATAATGCAGCTATATTAAAAGACTACCGTCAAGCAGTAGCTATAGGTGCACAACTAGAAATTATTAAAGGCGCAAATGGTTACTTTATGCCAGAAAAAAATGCAACTATTGGACAAGCATCTTCGTTTATTGTACGTCTAATGCAACTTGCTGGTGATCCAGACGCTGCTGAACCAAACGGTGGTAATTCTAACGGCGGTAATTCAAACGGTGGCGATACAAACGGTGGTAATACTAACGGCGGCAATACTAACGGCGGCAATACTAACGGTGGTAATACTAACGGTGGCGATACAAATACTGGATCTTCTAAATATGCTGTTAAGGAAATTTCAAACGGCACATTAGTTGGTAATCAAGGATTCTCTACCTTTGAAGCTGCTGAAAAAGCTGTGACAAAAAATACACAGGTTATTGTCCAAAGTGATAAAATTGTGAAAATGTCTTCAGGCTACGTTGTTACAAATAATTATGTAGCACTAAAATCTGAAACAATTAATGACTCGCTTGGTGTTGCGGCAAATACAGAAATGGAATACCTCAGCAGTGATGCAACACAAGTAAAAGTTCGATTAGCTGGTCAAGTCGGCTACTTAAAACACGCTGATGTTACATTAATCCCATTTTCAATGAGCAAAGGTCGTTCTTACTACGAAAATGTAAATGGTGAAATTAAACATACACTTTACGATTACAACACAAATAAGTATTCTTCTAGCTATGTTTTCGGAAAAGCGCCATCATTTATGAAGCAAGGCGAAAAATACTATAGCTGGGACGGTATTTATTTCACAAACGGCAACGGCTCCTCTAAAGGTGAGGCCTATAACTATTATCAATTTTTACCTGCCCGTGCCCAAACACAATATACGGCACAAGAACTAGATGCTTATATAATGAATAAGCTAGCAGAGGTTGAGAGTACAGGAGTTAGCAGTTATAAAGATGCTACAAAGAAAAGTAAGTTAATAGGTTTAGGGAAAACATTGAAAGATGTGGAAGAAAAATCTCAAATTAACGCAATGCTTGTTTTGGCACTTGCTCAGCATGAAAGTGCTTATGGTATGAGTAATCAGGCACAAGACTTAAACAACTTATTTGGTTTGTACGTGACTGATACGAACCCAAAAAACAAAAAGTTTGATAGTGTAGTTGACAATATCAATGAGCTTGTTGAAAAATTCCTACAGCCAAACTACATTACTCCAGGGGGCTCAACTGGTAAAAACTTTGCTAACGGTGCAGTAGTAGGTTCAAAAGCTCTTGGCTTTAACGTGAAATACGCTTCTGATCCATTCTGGGGTGCAAAAATTGCAGGACACTATTACCGTGCTGAAAAAGCATTAGGCTTTAAGGATGCCAAAAATCCATACACAATCGGTATAACAACAACAACCGGCTTAAACGTTCGTACAGGCGCAGCTACTAGCTTTAGCCCACTATTCACATATGCACGAAGTGGCATGCCTGTGATCATCACAAGCTCTGCGACAAACGGCTGGTATGAGGTCCTTTCTGATAAACTGTATACAGGAAAAGCTTTCGTTAGCAAAGACTATGTACAAGTGATCAATACAGTAAAATAAAAAAAGAAGTCGTCCTATAACGTAGGGCGACTTTTTATGTTGTTGAAAAGGCTATTATGGCAATGTTTATTGCCCTTCTGCAAAACAAGGGGTAACAAAATGTCATCCAACTTTTTAATTTTATCGAAACAATTTCATGTTTTATCGCCATCCACCTGCCAACTGACGGATAGGAACACCAAATAAAAAAGAGATGCCTCAAATAATATTTGAGACATCACTATTATTGTTAATATGAAAGCTTTTTCTTATCTGTTTTCATAATCGCTGACGCAATTATGACAAAGCCAAGCATTAAAATAAAGATTAAATCAAGTAAGCCTGTATGCATAGACACTGTAAATAAGGTAATGACAAATGCATAAGCTACTGAATGGAAGCTACGAATACCGCCTTGCTTCACTTTATTATAAATTAATGAGATTAATACACCATATAAGAAGAAGCCTATCGCTACAAGCAGATAACCCCCGTCTAAGAATAATTGACCAATAAATGTTGGTGTTGTTGTTCTGTTAGGACGTGTAATATATTTACCTTCAGATTCAGCTAGAGAGTTTACAACTTTTGTTACTTTCATACGTGGTGAAACTTGTTCACCCGGTAAAATTGTACTGAAGATACCAGCATGGATTTCCCCATTTAGGTAACCTTCCTCCTGCGTATATTCGATAATTTTACTTAAAACAATATGGCCTGTTACACTCTCACCATTTATTGAACGAATCCATTTTGGTGTTAAGTTAACTTGCTGCTCTACTGATAACAGCTTTTCCTTTTCTGTTTCAGTCAATTCTACATCTGGTTGTTCACGGCTATTAAATTCTTTCGTTGTATCCTCTGATACAACACGAAGGAAGCCAAACATTGAGAAGGCTACTCCGATAACAAACAGAGCTGAAAGGAACCATGTTAATTTCACTCGTTTTACAACGTAATGGAAAATGATAATACCAGTAAATAACATAATAATTAGTGGAGTACGGTAACCCATTAATAGGAATAAGAACATTACTGCAGCATAAATGGAGCCGTAGATTAATGTTTTTTTCCATGTTATATTTTTTTCTAAAATCATTTTATATGATAATAACAGTAAAACGCCATACCATAATAATTGAGCAAAGAAGTTTAATTTTGGATCAAGGTTACGTCGATTAGATTCATCAGAAATCCCCAATCCACCACCTTTAATCATCATTAATACATATGCAACTAAACCAAGTAAAGTTAAAAATACGATAAAATGAACAACATATTTCCCTAAGAAGGATAAACCAAATGATGGGATTGTCCATTTTAACTTATCAATAATGTACACACCAATGTAATAGCATAGTACTGCTAAAATTACTGCTGGCCAAATTGATACACGTAAATTAAATAATTCAAATCGATGGAAATCAAATAGACTTGTAAAGAAATAGAGCATTAATATAAAAGGTAAAAAGAAATACGGCGAAAACGTATCAATTTTGTTGACCTTTGCAAAAGTTTGTTTCAGTTTATTCATAAATGTCATACATCTCAGAAGATGTGATTGCCCTCCTCTATCGCGAATCAAAATTGTTTATTCTTTTATTTACTAAGCAAAACAAGAGTTATTATATCATAAATACAGGTAGACTTATAGAAAGGAATGAATTGATTTTATATATAATTATGCAATGTTTTTCTTTTTTCCTAAATTATGAGTTTATACCCAAAATCTACTACGTAAGTTTCCCCAACAGTTGTCCCTCTTCGCTCTGGACAACACAATTTTAGCCTCACATTAATCGACAATCTAATTCAAAACGCCATATAAACAACCAATTTTTAATGTTTTATCCATTATTTAGTTGTATGATAAATAAGTAGTGCAAATTTCACGGTTTGAGCACAATTCAAAATAGGACGCAATCGCGAAATTGAAGAAAAATACAAAAATAAGGATGTGGATTTAATGAAGAAATTATTCGTTTCACTACTCGTAGCATGCTCTTTTATGCTCGTAGTTTTTTTAGCACCAACACAAGCTAAAGCTGCACAGAAAATCGGTGTCGTTTTCTCTGAAAGTAGTGAAAAATATGCCAATACTACACACCCTAGTGGAACATTTAATGGCCAACTTATTTCTGAAAAGGTTGACTATAGCTCCACATATAATAAGGAACTAAAAGCTTTTCTTCTCTATCAGCAACAAGGTTTCCAAGTAGAGAAAATTTATGAGAAAGACTTAAATAATTTAGAAAATTTAAGTCAATATGATGCAATCGTCTTTGCCTATACAGTCATGATGAATCATCAGCAACGCGAAAATGTCAAAATATACGTTCGAAATGGCGGTGGTGCAATTTTTGCCTTCCAAACAGCCCGTAATGAATCCGCAAAATTCCCTAAACTCGGTCAAATGGATCTCTCTCCATTGATCTACGATGTCGATTCTTGGGTAATGGAGTGGGATAATTTAACTGAAGTCTTCAATTCCCGTTTTATTGACGATATTGTGATAGGAAACTCTGCAATAAGCAATATAAATACTATTCATCCAATTATTCAAAATACAACAAAAGAGCTTGGCAAAAGCAAGCTTAATCTAACAAAAACAGATCGTGATTGGGTAGAAGTCATGAAGCCTTGGCAAGGTGGATCTGCAACACCTATTTTATATTTCTCAGATTACAATTACACAGACAAACCTAAAACAATGAAAAAAAATGAATTTGGCGCAGCCCATGCGATCGAATACGGCAAAGGCAGAGTTGTTCAAATTGGATTCAAAATCTATGATTATATAAATATTAATGATAAAACGGATTGGCAAGATAACGAAAATGGTGCTGCCTATTCAACAACTAATGGTGACAAAGATGCACAAGTATTTATGAAGCATGCTTTAAATTGGGTAGCCGAAAAACATAATGGCTATGTGCCCCGCCGTTATAACCTTTCGCTTTACTCTGACGGGGTGCAAAGTTATGTAGCACCGTCTGGTAAATTCGTTTTCTACTCCACTGTAACGGTTAAAAACAATGGTAATGTGCCTGCACGCGGTACATTGAAAGTAGAAATTTTAGACGCAAACGATAAAGTTGTTGGTAATGGACATGAACGTTACATTCCAGGACTTGCTGCGGATTCCTCAACAAACAATGCTGATCAAAAAGACATTAGTACGCATGCGGAAAAATATCAGATTTCTATGCCTGGCGATTTAGCTACCGGAACATATACGATACGTACATCCTTTATAGAGGGGCGCGATGATCGCAAAAATGCTGATGAAAAATTTGCAACGATTGCAGAAATTAAAACGCTCACACGCGCAAAAGGTTCCAACAAAGCGACAATTGCTTCCGCTCCATTCTTCTCAGATGTATCTTCGTCGAATGGTGCCTATTATGATATTAAAAACTTATATGCACTAGGCATTGTGAAAGGAACGAATGGAAAATTTAATCCACAAGGTACATTAACTCGCCTACAAGCAACAGAAATGATTTTACGAGCATTAGGGATTCCAGCATCCAGCTCAGCTACCTTAAATGCAAGTGACATCAAAGCAGGTGATTATGGCTATGCTGTTTTAGCAACAGGCCTACGCTACGGCATTATTGCAGTAGAAAATGGCAAAATCAATGCCCACCAGCCAATGACCCGCGCTGCCATGGCACGAGCACTTGTCAACGGCTTCAAGCTACAAGGTTATACGAAAAATACTTTCTCTGATGTGCCGACATCTCATGCATATTATAAAGATGTTCAAGCCTTATATGCACTTGGCATCACTACAGGCTATGCCGATAATACATTTAAACCAAATGGTACAGTAACACGTCAAAACTTTGCTCAATTCGTAAATAGAACACTTTACGCAAATTCAAAATAGCTATTAAGGTGAAAGTTGATTTTAGTGCGCTGTTTGGGATGCTTTATATCGTTGGTAAACCCATGTATTGCGCAGGTTGGAGTTCGGTTCGCCGGTAGACTCGTGTATTGCGCTGTGTGGAGTTCGGTTCGGCGCTAAACCCGTGTTTTCCGCCGCTTGAAGTGAGTTCGCCGCTAAACCTGTGTATTGCGCCACTAAAAGTGTGCGGTTCGCCGCTAAACCCGTGTACTCCGCCGCTAAACTCGTGAATTGCGCCGCTAAAAGTGCTCGGTTCGCCACTAAACCTGTGTTTTCCGCCGCTAAAAGTGCTCGGTTCGACGCTAAACTCGTGTTTTCGGCCGCTAAAAGTTCGGTTCGCCGCTAAACTCGTGTTTTGCGCCGCTAAAAGTGCTCAGTTCGCCGCTAAACCCATGAATTGCGCCGCTAAAAGTGCAGTTCGCCGCTAAACTCGTGTTTTCCGCCGCTAAAAGTGCTCGGTTCGACGCTAAACCCGTGTTTTCCGCCGCTAAAAGTGCTCGGTTTGACGCTAAACTCGTGTTTTGCGCCGCTAAAAGTGCTCAGTTCGCCGCTAAACCCATGAATTGCGCCGCTAAAAGTGCCCGGTTCGCCGCTAAACTCGTGTTTTCCGCCGCTAAAATACCAAATCGCTGATAGATCGCTTTTTTGCGATGAAAAAATCACTTTTAATACTACTAATCGAACAAAAAGAGCTACATCGTCTACTATTGAACGATGTAGCTCTTTATTATTATTGTTTTGAGTAATATTCCAAAATCCCTTTGTAGATAGATTCAGCGAATAACTCAATATATTTATCATCCGTCAACTTAGCACGGTCTTCTTTATTTGATAGGAAGCCTAGCTCGACTAAAATGGCTGGAATATTCGTATTTGCAACTACAATGTAATTCATTTCTCTGACCTTACGATTTTCCATATTTACGTTTTTAACAATTTGGTTGTTTACAAATGTCGCAAGCTCAATATCTTCTTGATACATATCACCTGGTGTTTTAGCGTAATACGTTTCGGTACCTTTTGCTTTAGTATTATCTGCTGAGTTCACATGGATACTTACGAAGATTTCGCCGTAGTTAGCATGTGAAAAGTCAACATGTTTTTGTGGCGGGGAGAATGTATCTCCAGTACGAGGCATCAATACCTTTGCACCTGCTGCCTCTAGTTTATCCTTTACTAGAGTACTAACCTTTAATGTTATATCTTTTTCGTAAATTTTATCGTAATGGGTTCCTACGTCCTTACCACCATGACCTGGATCAATAATGATAATTCGATCTTTTACCGGATTACCACTTTGATTTAATAACTTTAAATAAGATTTATGGACATACCCTTTTTGACCTTGGTAAGTAACTTGTGCCCAATAACCGTTAATACTGTTCACTTGAACATATTCGCCCTTTTTCAGCTTACTTACTACCGCAGAAGTAGCGTTAGCTTCTTGGCGGATATTTAAACTGTCAACCGTCACTCGACCTAATACATCACCAGAAACTGTTGGTGGAGTTGGATCTGGAGTAGATGGTTTTTCTACTTCAACGTCCGCTGTACTATTAGCCAAGATATAACCTGGTACACCGTTCACTACAGTTAGATGATAACCACTTACTGTCTTATAAACAGGTAAATTCACTTTACTATTCACAGTTGAAATTACCTTTGATGAAGAGGTTGGTTTTACGTAAAGATTAGTATTTTGTGTTGTCGCAACTTGCTTTTGGACATTCCCTAATGTGTTACCATCTGCATCTAAAAACTGCGCATATGTTTTGTAAATATAAGCAAAAGTATCTTTATAGGAAACTTTTAACCAATCTCCCTCAACTGTATAGACTGATAGTTTTCCACCTTTGTTGATAGTTCCTACAATATTAGCAGTAGATGAAGAATCTTTTGATTTACGAATATTTAATCCGTCAGTTGTTGCAGAAACTAAGCCAATAACCTGTGATGAATCAGGTGCAGCTACAACTTTAACAGGGATATCTAAGCGGTATTTCTCTTCTTTTGCACGCGCTACAAATAACGCAAACTGTTTACGTGTCACTTGTTCATTTGGATTATAATTTTGATTACTTCCTTTTGTAATACCATTATAGTAAATCGTATTCACATATGAAACGTACGGATTATTAATGCCTACGTCTACAAAAGGAGAATCGATATTTTCATGCTCACTTGTATCGAGCTTAAACGCGTTTGTCAACACATAACTCATTTCATCTCGAGTTAAAGGTTTGTTTGGTAAGAATTGTCCCTTGATATTTGTTTTAAAGAAGCCAAGCTGTACAGCACGTTCCACGTAGCCTGAAAGCTCTGTGCCGGCTGTTACATCCGTGAAGCTTGATTTATTAGCAACTAATGGCTTGTTACCTGAAGCAACAACAGCCATTTTGGCAACTTGTCCACGTGTTACGGTGTTGTTAGGTTTATAATACGTTTTCCCCTTTTCTGTATACCCTTTAATAACACCTAAATTAACTAAATAATTGATTTCTTCATATGCGTCATCCTTGTTCGTAACATCTACAAAGCCGCCTTTTGCTTGTGCACTATGTATTGTAAACAATGAAGCAGAAACGAAAAGGACGCATAAGATAAGACTAATTTTTTTAAAATACAATGTCTTATTTCCTCCCTTCTTGTTCTACCACTAATCTTAGCAAAATTTCTCAATTAAAACTATTATTATACTAAAATTCTAAATAATAGAAGTCTAATTCACAATGATCATAATGCGCAAAGTGCTAAATCAAACAAAAAGAGCTACATCGTCTACTATTGAACGATGTAGCTTTTCATTATTATTGTTTTGTGTAATATTCCAAAATTCCTTTGTAGATAGAATCAGCAAATAACTCAACATATTGATCATCTGTCATTTTAGCGCGGTCTTCATTATTTGATAGGAAGCCCAGTTCGACTAGGATAGATGGAATTAGCATGTTGCGAATTACATAGTATTGCTGTTCTTTGACGCCACGATTTTTCATATTTAAGTTATTTACGATTTGATTGTTTACAAATGTCGCTAAATCAATATCTTCCTTAAACATATCACCTGTTGTCACTGCATAATATGTCTCAGTACCTTGTGCAGAAGTATTTGCTGCTGAGTTTACATGGACACTTACGAAGATTTC
This sequence comes from Lysinibacillus sp. NPDC093216, assembly GCF_050280325.1. Classification (NCBI taxonomy): domain Bacteria; kingdom Bacillati; phylum Bacillota; class Bacilli; order Caryophanales; family Bacillaceae; genus Lysinibacillus; species Lysinibacillus sp. NPDC093216. Next base: position 21,916 of record NZ_JBNNVB010000036.1, read on the forward strand.
ACCGTAATTAGCATTTGTAAAATCTACACGCCCCTGTAAAGTAGGGAATGTATCACCCGTACGTGTCATCAATACCTTTGCCCCTGCAGCCTCCAGTTTGTTCTTGACTATAGTACTAACCTTTAATGTAATGTCTTTTTCGAAAATAGTTTTACCAAAATTGGTTCCTGGGTCCTTACCACCATGACCTGGATCAAGAATGATAATTCGATCTTTCAACGGATTACCACTTTGATTTAATAACTTTATATAAGATTTATGGACATACCCTTTTTGACCTTGATAAGTAACTAGAGCCCAATAACCGTTAATACTGTTCACTTGAACATATTCGCCTTTTTTTAGCTTACTTACTACTGCAGAAGTAGAGTTAGCTTCTTTGCGGATATTTAAATTATCAACTGTCACTCGACCTAATAGATCCCCAGAAACTGTTGGTGGTGTTGGATCTGGTTTTGGATTTGGAGTCGGAGTTGGATCTGGAGTAGAAGGTTTTTCTACTTCAACATCCGCTGTACTATTAGCCACAATATATCCTGGTACACCGTTCACTACAGTTAGATGGTAACCACTTACCGTCTTATAAACAGGTAAATTCACTTTACTATTCACAGTCGAAATTACCTTTGATGAAGAGGTTGGTTTTACGTAAAGATTTATATTTTGTGTTGTCGTAACTTGCTTTTGAACATTTCCTAATGCGTTACCATCTGCATCTAAAAACTGTGCATACGTTTTATAAATATAAGCAAAGGCATCTTTATAGGAAACTTTTAACCAGTCTCCTTCAACTGCATAGACTGATAGTTTTCCACCTTTGTTGACAGTTCCTACAATATTAGCATTAGATGAAGAATCCTTGGATTTACGAATATTTAATCCGTCAGTTGATGAAGAAACTAAGCCAATGACCTGTGATGAATCAGGTGTAGCTACACCTTTAACAGGGATATCTAAACGATATTTTTCTTCTTTGGCACGCGCTACAAATAATGCAAACTGTTTACGTGTCACTTGTTCATTGGGATTATAATTTTGATTACTTCCCTTTGTAATACCATTGTAGTAAATCGTATTCACATATGAAACGTACGGATGAGTTATACCTACGTCTACAAAAGGAGAATCGATATTTTTATACTCGCTTGTATCGAGCTTAAACGCGTTTGTTAACACATAACTCATTTCATCTCGAGTTAAAGGTTTGTTTGGTAAGAATTGTCCCTTGATATTTGTTTTAAAGAAACCAAGCTGTACAGCGCGTTCCACGTAGCCTGAAAGCTCTGTGCCGGCTGTTACATCTGAGAAGTTTGATTTATTGACAACTAGTGGCTTGTTACCTGAAGCAACAACAACCATTTTGGCAACTTGTCCACGCGTTACGGTGTTGTTAGGTTTATAATACGTTTTGCCCTTTTCTGTATACCCTTTAATAACACCTAAATTAACTAAATAATTGATTTCTTCATATGCGTCATCCTTGTTCGTAACATCTACAAAACCGCCACTTGCCTGTGCACTATGTATTGTAAATATTGAAGCAGAAACGAAAAGGACGCATAAGATAAGACTAATTTTTTTGAAATACAATGTCTTATTTCCTCCCTTCTTGTTCTACCATTAATATTAGCAAAATTTCACAGGTAAAACTATCTTATAGATGAAACTGTTACAACTTAAATTCTAAATAATAGAATTATCATAGTATTGAAAGCATCAAAAAAAGAGCTACATCGTTCATATTGAACAATGTAGCCCGTTTTATTATTTTTTCGCGTAGTATTGTGAAATTCCTTTGTAGATAGAATCAGCAAATAACTCAACATATTTATCAGTCGTCATTTTACCGCGGTCTTCATCATTTGTTAGGAAGCCTAGCTCGACTAAGATGGCTGGAATAATCGTGTTGCGAATAACATAGTATTGCTCTTCTTTAACACCACGATTTTTCATATTTAAGTTATTAACAATTTGATTATTTACAAATGTCGCAAGATCAATGTCTTCTTGATACATATCACCTGTTGAAATTGCATAATATGTTTCAGTACCTTGTGCAGAAGTATTTGCTGCTGAGTTTACATGGACACTTACGAAGATTTCACCGTAATTAGCATTTGTAAAATCAACGCGGTCTTGTAATGAAGGATACGTATCCCCTGTACGAGTCATATATACCTTCGCACCTGCAGCCTCTAGCTTTTGCTTCACAAGTGTGCTGACTTTTAATGTGATAGCTTTTTCGGAATAAGAACCTAAAACAGTTCCAGGGTCCTTACCACCATGACCTGGATCAAGAATGATAATTCGATTTTTCAATGGATTACCACTTTGATTTAGTAGCTTTAAGTATGATTTATGGACATACCCTTTTTGACCCTGATAAGTAACTTGTGCCCAATAACCGTTAATACTGTTTACTTGAATATATTCGCCCTTTTTCAGCTTACCTAGTACCGTAGAAGTTGAGTTAGCTTCTTTGCGAACATTTAAACTGTCAACCGTCACTCGACCTAATACATCACCAGAAACTGTTGGTGGAGTTGGATCTGGATTAGAAGGTTTTTCTACTTCAACGTCCTCTGTACTATTAGCCACGACATAGCCTGGTATACCGTTTACTACAGTTAGATGGTAGCCACTTACTGTCTTATAAACTGGTAATTTCGTTTTGCTATTAACTGTTGTAATAACTTTTGATGAAGAAGTTGGTTTTACGTAAACATTTAAATTTTGTGTTGCAGTAACTTGCTTTTGGACATTCCCTAATGCGTTACCGTCAGCGTCTAAAAACTGTGCATACGTTTTATGAATATAAGCAAATGCACCTTTATAAGTAACCTTTAACCAGTCCCCTTCAACTGCATAGACTGATAGTTTACCACCTTTGTTTACTGTACCTACTATATTAGCAGTAGATGAAGAATCTTTTGATTTACGAATATTTAATCCGTCAGTTGTTACAGAAACTAAGCCAATGACCTGTTTTGTATCAGGTACACCTACACCTTTAACTGGTAGCTCTAAACGATACTTTTCACTTTTCGCACGCGCTATAAATAATGCAAACTGCGCACGTGTCACTTGTTTATTTGGATAATAATTTTGACCTGTTCCCTTTGTAATACCATTATAGTAAATCGTATTCACAAATGTAACATATGGATGAGTAATCCCTACGTCCACAAAAGGAGAATCGATATTTTGATATTCACTTGTATCAAGTTTAAAGGCTTTTGTTAATACATAACTCATTTCATCACGAGTTAAAGGCTTATCCGGTAAGAATTGCCCCTGAGTATTTGTTTTAAAGAAACCAAGCTGTATAGCGCGTTCTACATAGCCTGAAAGCTCTGTGCCGACTTTTACATCGGAAAAGCTTGATTTATTGACAACTAGTGGCTGGTTACCTGAAGAAATTACAGCCATTTTGGCAACTTGTCCACGCGTTACGTTATTATAAGGTTTATAATACGTTTTGCCGTTTTCCGTATATCCTTTAATAACACCTAAACTAACTAAATAATTGATCTCTTCATACGCTTCATGATCTTTAGGAACATCTACAAACCCACCACTTGCTTGGGCACTATGTATTGTAAACATAGAAGCTGAAATGAATAAGACGCATAATATAAGACTGACTTTCTTGAGGTTCAATGTCTTATTTCCTCCCTTCCTGTTCTCGTGTTCATTTTAGCAAAACTGCACCGACAAAACTATCATACGAATGTAACTATTCCACTGTTCTCTAGGCATCACCCCTATTTTTAGTATATTTCATAAAAAGAAGAGAGTCTGCAAGTGCAAACTCCCCTCAATTTATACATTATATAAAAGAACTTCCTTGCAATGTATTACTTTAAACGTAGCCCTTGTCTAAGTAATACGGAATTTGATTATTATTGTTATTTTTGTGCGCGTTCAATAAATGTTTGAAGTTGAGAAATTTTTAACATCTCATCGTAACCGAAGTTACCATTTCCAATACCTTCTGCAATACCATTTGAAGCAAGAATTGAAATAAATTCATTTGCCCAATGATTTGCAGGAGCATCAGCAAATGTTACAACATTGCCTTGTTGCTTTAATCCGAAGGCCTGTACTAATACTTTCGAGATTTGAGCACGTGTTATCGGTGAAGATGGATTAAATTTACCACTACCATCACCAGCAAAGATACCTAACTTCGATACAGCAGCAATTGCACCAGCATGTTCATTTGTTGGTTTTACGTCTGTAAAATTCGTATTTTTATCGGATGTATCCAAGTTAAGTGCTTTAGCAATTTGCACTGCCACTTCAGCACGAGAAGCATAAACTGTAAAGTCAATCGCAGCTTCCTTTACTTCTTCTTTAACAGCTTCTGCTTGTTCACTATCAAATGTTGCTACACGTTTAGCACCAATGTAACGAGAACCCCAATAATAAGGATCATCTACATTTGAGTAACTAACACCTTTACCTGTTTGTGAATGAATCATTTTCCCGTCACCCATGTAAATAGATACATGCGAAACACCTTTACCACTAGTATTGAAGAATAGTAAATCTCCAACTTGAAGATCCTTCTTTGCTACCGCAGTACCTTGTTGATATTGTGAGCCTGATGTACGGTTTAATTCAATACCTAAATCTGCAAAGACTTTAGATGTATATCCTGAGCAATCGAGCCCTTTAGTAGTTGTACCTCCATAAAGATATGGAACACCTAAATATTTTGACGCTGTATCAGTAACATCAGATTCTGTAGCTGCTTCTGCTTTATCTATTTGAGTTGTTGTAAATAACATGAAAGATGCAAAAATCGGTAATAACCATTTCTTTTTCATATATTCGGTATACCCCTCTCAGAACTTTTTTGCCTATAAATAGACTATCATAAAAGATGCTATTTTAACTTTTCAATTGTGTAACGGTTTTTAAAGCACAAAAAAACACTGATATACCAACGTTTCGTGGTTTATCAGCGCTAAAATATGGGTATTAAATAATGGATATTCGGGATTTTTGTAACATTCCTGTAATATTCGCTACGCTTTGTCACAATAGATTACAAGATTTAGTGTAATTTCAATTTTCAACTGTTAAATATGAGCATTTACGATCCAATTTTCCTCTTAATGATGTAAGGGGTTCGCGCAGTATTTGCCTATGCTTCGCGGGATTTTCCTTTGCTCTGCGCGGGGATTTGCCTTTGCTTCGCAGGTATTCACCTATGCTCCGCGAGTATTTACCTCTGCTTCGCGGGATTCGCCTCTGCTCCGCGCGGGTAATCGCCCCTGCTTCGCGGGTATTTACCTCTGCTCTGCGGGGATTCGACCCTTCTTCGCGAGTATTCACCTTTGCTCCGCGAGTATTTACCTCTGCTTCGCGAGTATTTGCCTCTACTTCGCGAGTATTTGCCTCTACTTCGCGAGTATTTGCCTCTGCTTCGCGAGTATTTGCCTTTGCTTCGAGAGTATTCGCCTCTGCTTCGCGGGTATTTGCCTATGCTCCGCGGGGATTCGACCCTTCTTCGCGAGTATTTGCCTTTGCTTCGAGAGTATTCACCTCTGCTTCGCGGGATTCGCCTCTGCTCCGCGCGGGTAATCGCCCCTTCTTCGCGGGTATTTACCTCTGCTCTGCGGGTATTCAACCCTTCTTCGCGAGTATTCACCTTTGCTCCGCGAGTATTTGTCTCCGCTTCGCGAGTATTTGCCTCCGCTTCGCGAGCATTCGCCTCTGCTCCGCGAGTATTCGCCTTTGCTTCGCGGGGATTTGCCTTTGCTCCGCGCGGGTAATCGCCCCTTCTTCGCGGGTATTTACCTCTGCTCCGCGAGTATTCACCTCTGCTCCGCGAGTATTCGCCTTTGCTTCGCGCGGGTATCCCCTATCCCGCTTCGCATAGGCTATTGACTAGAAAATAACTGCACCCAATAGTAATATCCATTGCTATCAACTGCAATTGCTACCCCGGTATTTGTGTAATTTTCTCGTAAAATATTTTCACGATGTGCTGGTGAAGCCATCCATGCTTTGACGGCAGCTTCGGATGTTGGAATTTTTCTTCCTATATTCTCTCCTAAGCTCGTGTATGGATAATCGAATAATGTTGCCAAATCCCAGGGCATTCCGTAGTAAGGGGATTCATGCTCAAAATAATGTCGATTCACCATATCTTGTGCCTTAATAACGGCAATTTGCGTTAAAGCTGCATCATAGTTTAGGGGTTGTAGCTTTCTTTTTTGTCGTTCGACGTTGACTAATCGTATTACATCATTGGACATGGTTGGTGAATAATTTTTTGTTGGAATATAAGACTTGGATAAATAGTCGTAGGCTACCTCGAGATTTGTTATCTTCGCTGAAAAGTCGAGACTTCTTTCAACCAAAGAAGCAAATTGCGCACGTGTTACCAATCGATTTGGTGCAAATTGCTGTGCGTTGATCCCTTTAATAACACCAACATCTGCAAGTGATTCAATATAGTCTTTTGCCCAATGTCCCTCATTAACATCGCTAAACTTACTATGATTTTGAGAATCGACTTCAATTTGATACGCGAGTGTTAACATTTTGGCAATTTGTGCACGCTGTAAAGATGCATCAGGGTTGAAGTAATCACCATTTTGTAATATCCCTAATTCCACTAATGCACAAATTTCTTTATAGTACGGATGATTGGCTGATAAGTCTGTAAAATTAGGAGTGTAATCGGTATCTAGTTTTAGCTTCATGGAACGAGCAATTGCAGCTGCAGCCTCCGCCCTAGTAATCGGTTGTTCTGGTCTAAAGAAGCCATCCTGATAATTTGTCATATAATGCTTTTCTAGCATATGTTCTATTGCGCTTTTTGCCCAATGTGATTGTGAAACATCCTTTGCAATATTGGCTGCCAATACTTCTTCAGATGTGTTTGTCAGAGGCACAGCATATGATGTAGTCAGCAAAATAAGAGACATACCAACAACACTAGATACTTTTTTAAACATAGCTACCTCCTCCTTCATTTAAAATATGTATAGTACTCTAATGGAACAAATTTGCCACCACATGTTTTCCTAACGACCAAATTAGGAATCGTATCCATTTCAGTATCATGTTTGATTTCCCTCATGGCCCACGTGACGAGGGAATAAAAGCAATATCATCGTTCTAATTCGCAGTTTAAAGGTCTACCGGTCCGACACCCGACTTTAGTTACGAGATACTCACATTCCATTATTACCTAATTTTACCTTTATAATTTTTAAAAAACCACTCTAAGATTGAAAATAACCTAAGAGTGAGTCTTCGCATTTATTCAACGCTAATAATATAGAAATCGTCTTCAGCTTTTTGCAAAGTGCGGTACAGGAATAAAACCATTTGACCGCGTCGAACATCTGTATAGGGTGAAAATGTTGTCGCACTAGTTCCTTGTGTAATCCCATAATCTAATAACGTTTGAATATACTTATTAGTTTCATTATCTTTAGTAAAATCTGAAAAAGGCGCAGATAATGTTGTTGCCTGCTGTAAATTAAAGCCAAGTGTCAATATCTTTGCCATTTGACTTCGTTTAATAAAATGATCTGGATTATAATTTGTACCTTTTTGGATAATACCCTTTTCAGCAAGCGCGGCAATATGCCCGTAATATTTATGAGAAGTCGGTACATCATTGAAGCCAGGATTTACGACATTTTTTGTCTCCAATTTTAGAGCTTCAGCCAAAAAGTATGCCGCTTCCCCTCGTGTTAAATTTTGATAAGGACTAAACGTAGTTGATGTTGTCCCAAATACAATTCCCTGGCTATATAATTCACTAACTGCCTTGTATAGTTCTGCTTCGCTTCCGCTATTTTTTATATCTGTAAATGGCATTGCAGCTGCTTCTGCAGGCATGGCTGCAACACAGGGAACAACTACTGCCGCAGTTGCAAAAGCCCATGCTTTATGTACCTTCTTAGTCGACAAGTTAACGCTTCCTTTCCTTATTATAAAGAAAGAAAAGAGGGACTTGCCCTCTCTCCTTATTACAAACCTAATGTTCTTATATGATCCTGTAAAATACGGTAATTATATACTAAATCCTGTTGCTCAAGAGTAAGTGCGTCGTATAGTTTTTGTGCAGACAGTACTTTCTTTTCAAACGTTTTAGCGTCTGGATCCAGCTCGCCAATCGCATTTACTACTTTTAACACTACTGCTACATCTTTTTCTGCTTTCTTTAAAGTATCGTAGTTAAGAACTTGTCCTTTTACTTTAGAATCTAATGCTTTATATGCAGCAGAAGCATTCGCTACATCTTGAATATATGTGCTAGAAGCCGGATTAAGACCAGCTATAATCTCAACAACTTTCTTTACTTCACTCATATTTTTCTCAGCTTCAAGCAAAATATTGTAATTAGATACTCGTTGCTTATCTGTAGTACTTAAGCTATCGTAATCTTTTCGTACAGATTCTATCATACCGAAATACAATTTGTCGCTTGGCTTTAAAGCTGCAATACTTTGATAAACTTTAATAACGTTATCTATTGATAGAAGCAGCTGATCGTTATAAACATATTTACGCTGAGTGGCAGTAAGATTATCATATGCTTTTAAAATCTTTTGATATTGGCTGTCCATATTTTTCGATGTCATAAGTTTATCAATCTCATTGACAACACTAATGACAGGCTTAATAATTTTTTCTTGCTCTTGCAATGTTTTATAGTTTTCAACCGCATATTGTTGATCTTTTGGTAATGCATTATATGCTGCACGTATCTCTTCTATACGTTTAATATATTGATTTGCCGGGACAGTCGGAAGCTCATCAATCATGCGCTGTACATTTCCTGCACCTAAGATGCTTGTTTCAGCAGCTTGTAATAAATTGTAGTTTGTGACATATTGCTGCATATCCTTACTTAGAGCATTGTATAATGCTCGAGCTTGTACTGTATCCGCATTGAACGTTTTACTTGACGGCTTTAGTTTGCCAATTAATTCAATCACTTTGGCAGTTGGCTCATAGCTTTGTAGAATAGCAATATTATTGACATATAGTTTTTGGTCTTTTGTCAGTTTATCGTACGCTTTTCGCGCTGAGTTTACTTGACTGACAAATTTACTTGTGTCCGGCTCTATACCATCGATTTGCACCATAGTATTTAAAATTGCTTTTACTTCTTTTTCACGATCTGTTAACACCTTCACATTAGAGACAAGCTTTTTCTGTCCTGATGTTAGCTTATCGTAAGCAACGCGAGCATTCATAAGCTTCGTTAAGTAATCTGGATCAGTAGGCACTGCCACGTCTATCAATTCAATAACTATATGCGCAGATTTCAGCTCAGTCTCAGCTGTGACAAGCTTTTCATAGTTTGTGACAGCAGTTTGCTTTTCTGGTGGTAATGCATCGTAATTTTTGCGCGCAGAATCTAAATCATTTAAAAATGTTTTACTTGTCGGTTTCAATGTTTCAATCAAACCTATTAATGTAGCAACATCTTCAACAGCTGTTAGCTGATTGTAGTTTGTTACGCGTTTTTGTGAGGCGGAGTCTAATGCATTGTACGCCTTACGCGCTGCCAAAACCTTTTTTGTATAATCCTTATTTGCTGGATTTAAAGCTGCAATCGCATTAATAACCTTCACAACTTTGGCATTATTTTTCTCATAAGTTGTTAATGTCTTGGATTGTGTTACTAATTTTTTTGCATTTTTATCCATCTTTTTATATTCTGCAGACATCGCTGCTATTTTCGCTACAAACGTAGCATCTGGCTCATTAGCTAAAGCGATAACACGATCATCGAAATTTTTAGCTGTAGTAATATAGCCGTCCGCGATTTGAAGATCAGAATAATTCGTTACAAGGTTTTTCCCGTTAGGTGATAGTTTCTCATAATCTGCAAATAACGCCTTGACTGCTTCCGTATATGTTTTTTGCGATGGATTCAAAGCCATGATGCGTGCCACAATATCCATCGCCTCTACTTGATCCCCCAACGATTTATAGCTTTTCACATATTCGCGTTTTGCAGAATCTAGCTTTTGATAAGCAGTATTCGCAGCCTTCGCTTTTTTAGTATAATCTTTCGCAGTTGGGTCTAGCTTTTCCACTAGCGCAATTACATTTAAAACTGCTTTATATGATGTTTCCGAGCTTGTTAGTTCTGACAAATTGTTGACGATTTTTTTGACTGTGGCAGGATCTATTTTCTTCCCATCAGGTGATACTGGTGTATTGTAAGCTGCACGCGCTTGCTCTATTTGAGTAATTTTATCGGAAGCATTGGCAATTCCAGCAATGAGTTTCTCAATTTCTTGCGCTGCCGCTATATTTGCTTCAGCTAATTCTAAGTCAGCGCTATTTTTCACAAAATCTTTTTTGTCTAATGTTGATAAGGTATCTTTAATAGCCTTTACAGAAGTTCGATAATCTGCATTATTTGACGGTTTTAGTGCTGTAATTTGCTTGGAAATATCAGCGGCAGCTTTAAATAGCTTAAACGTTTCATAATTCGTAACTAAATTCTTTGAGCCAGCATCTAGTTTATTGTAGGCAGTTTCAATCGCTGTTACTGCACTAATAAAGTTTGTAGCAGATGGGAAATCCCCTGGGCTCTTGTTTGTCAGCTCTGTAATTTTCGCAATTACTTGATCAGCTGATGATAAGTTGGCTAATACTTCTGTATATTTTTTGTATGGTGTTACCGTTGCATTATTTGGATTATAGGCTGTAATAATTTTCTTTTGATCAGCTGTGAGCTTGTTTAGTTCAGTTGTTACTTCAGTAATAGCTTTGGCAATGTCAGTAGAAGTGGATAACTGGTTGTTTAGGATATCAATAAAAGAATCTAACTTTTTAATTGCCTGACCTACATCTTCTGCATCCTTGTACATTTTTAAAAGCTTCTCAATATCTGCACCGTTCTTTTTGAAATAATCATTACGCTCTTGTACTCCATAGCCGTATTGCGTTGATGTACCTCGAACTGCCGAAACAAGGTCCTTAGCATCCGCTGACGCAAGGGCAGCATTTACAGCACTCTCGAAAGTCTTTTGAACTTTTATATAGGCTTCAGTGTCTGAACCTAAAAAAGTATTGTACTCTTTATTAACTTCTGTAGCTTCATCAACAAATGTTTTACTTGTATAAGATAACTTACTTATTTTGGCTCCAATAGTCTTTAATTTAGCCAATAAATCTCGTTGAGCTACAACATACTCGTATTTCGCTTTAATAAAATTGATTTCATCGGGTTTGAAGTCTGTAGTACTTAAAACTGCTACATCCCCCTTTGCTATCACCATTTCATCATTAGTTGAAGTAACAGATAATTTGCCAAATTGTGCAATGGTTTGTGCTCTAGTGTCTACTGCCGCTACATTCACATTAGCTACTTGATCTGCCTGAGAAATTGTTTGAGGTTGTCCTTCTTGAGCATTGGCAATTGCTGTCGGAGTTAGTAATAGACTTGTTATTACACCAACCTGTAGTGGTTTCTTCAAAATGCCCACCCTTTCTTTTTTATAGGTAAATAGATATGTATCATTTATTTCTAATTTGCTACCTTTTGTATCGGTGCATTTTATCCTATTTCAAGCTAATCTATTAAAGAAGCTCATCCTCTTCACTAACAGCAAGATAATTTTTTTAGATTAAATAGTCTTTTTATAGGAAGTTATTGTTAGGATACTATATAATTGATTTATGTGCATTGATCTGGAAGAAATTTTGGCAAAAGATGACTAATTTCGAGTAAAAATGCTAAATAGACTTTAGCTGAACAAATTTACTACCTAAAAGATAGGTGCAGCTGACGGCAATTTTCTTGTACAAACGAAGCGTAGAGGAATCAGCGCTCGTCTGCGGAAAGCGCTACTCTATAGGTACTTACACCTTATATTTTCCAGGAAATATTTTGTTGAAACATTACTCAGATTGGTAAATAAAAGCTTTGTATAATTGTCTAAAATAACGATTAAATTTTCTCTTTTTCGAGGGAAATCAATGAAAAACTTAGCATTTCTACTATATTATTTTCCAGTAATTAGGTGTATACTACAACTTTACTATTTAATTTACGAGAAAGGGAGCTATATATGTTTTATCAATATAAATTTTGGCACAGCTTAATGCATCCCACTTATTTTACCCAAGCTGTTGAGCAAGGAGAAATAAGAGGCTATAAAAAGCGATCCTTCGTAGTTTTTATACTCTTTTTGCTTCTATTCATCGTTCGTGAGTTTTGGGGCATGGGTACTGAGAGCTTAACAACATTATTTGCATCGAATCATCCAACTGAATACTATACAGCCCGTTTACTATCAATGGTTGGAGTTATTGCCTGGGGAGTCATCTATTATTGCTTCCATTATTATGGCGTTACATACTTGTTACATCTATTAACAGACATTCCTTACAAATGGATTCAGAAGGTACAACTTTATGTAATGGTATTTTTACTTATTGAAAAGACAATTTTATTTGCTGTGTTTTATGCAGTTGGTTACACTACAAACTTCTCCTTCTTCTCACTTGCTCCTATAGCTCAGCAAGTAATTGATAAGGATTATGTACTATTTGCTATCAATCAACTAACCGTAGCAACAGTATTAACAATTATTGTGCAATACACGTTCCTCTCAAAATGGGAGGAATGGTCAGATCGAAAGGCATTATTAGCAAAAATTATTGGGCTATATGTAGTAATGGCTATTTTTATCGGAATGATTAGTGTGTTACCACTACAAGAATGGATTACAAGGGGGTTAGGATGATGCGCTTTATTAAATCCAGACCTTGGACAAGTTTAAGTATTTTTGTGATAGCGTTATTAATTGGTGTAAATGCTTATTTTGTATTTAAGGATGATAGTAAAGTAGCAAGATCCTACTTTATCAATGAATTCCAAAGAGCTACACCTGGTGATCGTGTAGAGACGGTGGAAAAGGATGCGATTGTTGCACCAACGCAAACCTATACGATTTCAGCAGATGCGAAAAATCTTGCTGCAATAGATGTAACACGTGGGCAGGAAGTACATGCCAATGATTTACTAGCTACCTACAAAACAGAGGAAGTTGACGGTGAATTAGCAAAGCTTGAGGCTGAACGCACTGCTTACGAAACTGAATTAAGTGATTTAGAATCTGCTTTAGCGGACATAGAATCTGAATACGGAGAAGGCAATGACCCAAAAAGCTCTATTAATACCGACCAAATTAGTGAGAAGTTAAACGTCTCTGTTAAATTTGAATTAGGTCAGCAAGCTTCTCCATCAACTGCAGTGGCAATACTGAACCGTCACATTGCGGAGACCAATCGTCAAATAGCTTTAATGGATGCACAGATTGGCGAAGTTAAAGCGCGCCAAGGTGTTATTTGCCCAGTAGATGGTGTAATCTCAAAAATCACTGAAGAAGCTGGTGCGGTAACATTTGAAATCTATTCATCTGAAAAGTCTATGCTAGCTTACTTATCCGAGGATGAATGGCAAAAGGTTGAAGATGGGCAAACCGTTAGTTTTAAATTGCCGCATAACGACAATGAGCTATCAGGTATTGTATTTCAAAAACAAATGATACCAACAAATAATGAATCCCTTTGGGCAAATGCACTAGCTAAGTCTGCAAAGCTACCAAAGCCTACAAGCTATGAGGTAATATTGCATCAAGATGACATACTAGAAAACATACCATTTTCAACTGTCGGTAAGGCTTCTATTACCGTAAATCAGGCATCCAACGCACTTAAGGTGAAGTCCGCATGGGTGAAGGCTAGAAAGAATAATAAATATAGCGTTTATACGATTGATGAAAATGGCAAAATACGCCTTGAGGATATCGAGGTTGCCTTTAAAACGGCAGATTCTACTATCTTTACAGGCTATATGGATGCCGGAACACCTATTATTGCAAATGAACAACGCAATATTTTAGCTCGCTCCTTCCGTTCAATACCTCTTAAAAAAATCGAGTGGCGAGATTTTAAAGAGATTGGTTGGAAAGACTACGTGAAATATATTGTCTTTTAGTATATAAAAGCCTCCCCGAATGAAAAATTGGGGAGGCTTTTGTGTTGTTAGCGGTTTTTTGATGTTTATCAGCGATTTATCTGGCTTTATCAGCGATTTACCTGGTTCTATCAGCGATTCTTCGATTTTTATCAGCGATGTTCTCTTTTCTACCGGCTTCTTAATTAAATGATGAATTTTCCATCTGTTCTTGTGTCGCTAGTTCATAGTTCATTGCTGTTATACCACTTACCTCATAGACCATGCCATGAACATATAGTTTCTCACCATTTGCTCCATTTAGACGGACAGAAAAAATAGAATTACCTTTTCCGACTTTTTTTACAGTTATACCATCTGCTGAAAGCTCGACATCAACTATTTTATAATCATGCATTGCGCCTGTGTATTGCTCTATTTTGAAATCTTTCACATTAAAGCCAATTTCACTTTTTGGAATGAACGTGCTGTTTCTTTCAACCGCTGATGTTGTATACAATTCATAGCCATCAGATTCTGCATGGATGCCTACACGTACCGAATGTCCTTTATTATCTGAGAAAGTCGCAATATAGTCACCTGCTTGCGATAACGAAAGCACATAATTACCGCCATTAGGAATCGAATGTTCCTCCCAGCCATCAAATTTAAATGGCTTATAGCTGAAAACTTTATCACTAACAGCATGTCCAGCAGCTGTAGTTAGCTGAATATTTTTCGGATCAAAGCCTAAATCTTGCTCTAAAAACAGTGCTGATCCCGGGGTAACTTCATCTGTTGGCTGGCAGTTAATTTGTAATTTTCCATCTACTTTTGTTACATCAATTTTATATTTTTGCAAGTCGACTATTTCATAATTTTCATCATTATCAATATTGTAGCCAACCAGCATGAAATTGCCAGACCCCTCTCGTAACGCCTCAATCTTCACATCGTTATTTGTTCGAAGAATGCGGAAAAATTCATGCTCTCCATCTGGCGATAGGTTATCATTAGAATAAGCATCAATATTAGTTGAATTAAACTCCTGTGCAGTAAATGTTTGGACCACTCGTTTAGCCTGCATAGCTTCAAGACGATGAATAAATAACGCAAGCTGCGAACGATTGACAGTCTCTTTTAAACCAAAAGTAGTTGGTGTAATCCCCTTCGTTATATTATTCTCAAACAATGGAGCGACTGCGTAATAAGCATCTGAATATTTTTCAATATCCTTAAATGGTAATGCCTGACCAAATTCAGTAGTTTCTAAATGGTATGCCGTTGTTAGCATTCGCGCTAATTGTTCACGTGTAATCGCTTGATTAACACCGAAGCTTCCATCCGCAAACCCTGAGATAATCCCTTCACTTTCCAAGGCTGCGATTGCCCCATAATATTCATCGCTCGGCTTTACATCAGTAAATTGTGGATCCATTACATTTTTAGTATCCAACCCTAGCAGACCTGCTAAAATCTTCGATGCCTGTCCACGCGTCACGTCAGCGAATGGCTTAAATGTGCCATCTGTATAACCTTTAATAATTCCGCGCTCTGCTAAATCCTTTACAGCAACACCGTATTCTTTCGTGTAATCAACATCGGAAAATTTATCTGTTGCTTGTGCAGTTGGTACTACTACAATCGCACTTGTCGCTAAAGCAGCAACTAATGCCCCATGAAATAAAGTATGCTTCTTCATCACCGGCTCAACCCCTTAACATATTTTGTCTATCATACTATTATAATACGTATAAGGGAATCCAAATATTTCATAATCAACTTATTAAGAGTCTCTTTTTTCTAGTTCTATATCGAATGTTAGGGTGAGGTATAATGTTAAGTTTCTACTAATGACTACCAAGTTCGTCGGTTCGAGATGATATCTGTTATTTTGCGGATTCAGTTCTTCGTTTCGACTTTTCTTTCCGTCGATCTAACTCTTTTATCTGTCGTTCCCGCTCTTCTTTCCATCGCTGACTTTTCTTTTCGCCGTTCTCTCTTCTTTCCATCGCTAGTCTTTCTTTCCGTCACTCTCGCTTCTCTATTCATCGCCATAATTTTCCCCATAAAAAAACAGTGGAGAGTTCGATTAACTCAAACCTCCACTGTATATAAAATATTTCTTAGTTGTTTTTGAAGTCTTGTTTAGCTGTAATTTTTACAAGCTCTGCACTTTGACCACCAATGTTTACACGAGCATTGAATACGTCTCCAGCTTTACCTGTAGCAGATGCTTCAGCTGTACCGTTTTGGCTGAATACTACTTCACCAGAAACTTTAGATAAAGTTAATGTTGTAGCAGCAGTTAATTTGCCATCAAATGTAGCTTTACCTTTATCTGCACCTGTTTCAGCAACAGTTGCCATTACGCCGTATTGGTCAGTAACAACTACGTCAGCTAATTGGAAGAATGCATCTAAGTCGAAGTTAGCAGCTACATTGTAAGAAGAAGTTGTTACGAAGTTAACAGCTTCACCATCAATGTATTGTTGAGCTTTATTGTTTTCTACTACAGCAACTTTTTCTACTTTAGGAGCAACGTTAGAGAATGTTACTTCTTTCACGATTTCTTCACCAGTAGCATTGATTGTGATTGTTACTTTTGCAGTTGTAGTTTTCGCATCTTTATCGAATTCTACTTTAGCCGCATCATCAGTAGTAATTTTACCATCTTCAACGCCTGTAAGAACTGCAGATTTTACTGTGTAGTCAGAACCAGCTTTAAGTGTAACTTCTCCACCATTAGCAGTTACTGCTTTCACTACGATGTCTTTTCCATATTCAGTTGGGATTGCAAAAGATCCTGCAGTACCAGTTACATAGATAGGTT
This sequence comes from Lysinibacillus sp. NPDC093216, assembly GCF_050280325.1. Taxonomy (NCBI): domain Bacteria; kingdom Bacillati; phylum Bacillota; class Bacilli; order Caryophanales; family Bacillaceae; genus Lysinibacillus; species Lysinibacillus sp. NPDC093216. Next base: position 38,709 of record NZ_JBNNVB010000036.1, read on the forward strand.
TGATATCTTCTACTTTATAAGAAGTGAACGAGCTATCTTTTACAACTGAGAATTGTTTAGAGTAAGAGCTTGCTTCAACTGCAGTATCATTCGCAACTTTTACAAGTTTGAATGTTACATTAGCAGTTGTTTTAGTAGCGCCTGCTTTGTATGTTACTGTGATTTTATTGTTAGCAGCATCTTTAATTTCACCTGCTACAGTGAATGGTGCATCCGCATCTGTGAATGCTTTGATTGTGTAACCTGCTGTTGCAAGTTTTGCAAGAAGCTCGTCAGTTGAAATAACTTGACCGAATTGGTCTTCAACTACGATATCTTTTGCAGCAATTTCTACTTTTTCATCAGCAAGTTCACGGATAGCTGTGCTTACTTTGCTATTTAAGCCAGTGATTACTTTTGGTTCAGTAGCTGATTTAGGGATAACTGTTTGAGTTGCAACTTTACCAGTTGAAGATGTCACAACAACAGTTACTGGTGCGTTTTCTACTACGTTAGCACCTGCTACTTTTGTATAAAGCTCACCGTCTTTTTCTACTAAAGTACCACCAGTAATAGTGATACCTTTAGAACCGCCTAATACAGCAGTATCTTTAATTGCATTACCTTGTTTGTCTAAAACAGATAATGGGAATAGGATGTCTGCTCCAGCAGTAGCAACTTTTGTTGGCGCGCCTAATGTTACTGAATCAGCACGTAAACCTTCAGCAACTTTCACTGTTGCTTGACCGTTTTTACCAGTTGCTTTAGCGATAACGATTACGTTTGTATCACCAGTTGCTACAATGTTAGTAACAGGAAGTACAACTACATCTTTACCTTCGATTGTTTGTTTTTCAAATGCACCAAATGTTGCAACAGCTTGGTTTGTATTCGTTACAAGAACCTCACCATTTAGACGGTTTAAGTCAGTAACTTCTTTACCGTATTGATCTTTTACAGTAACAGGAAGATAGAATTTATCTTTTGCTAAAGTAGTATCTTCAGTTAAAGTTTTGCCATCTTTATTGTAAAGAGCTCCAATTGTTACATCAGATGCTACAGTTTTAGCAGAAACTGTTACAGTTTGTGTTGTTGTAGTTGCAGTTGAACCGTGGATCACTGTAAGTACTACTTTGTCGCCTTCTTTAAGACCAGCAGCTTTAGTAATAGTGATTGAGCCGTCTGCATTTGCAACTGCAGAATCAGCGCCTGCTGCAGAAAGTGTTAAAGATGAAGCATTTAATTTTGTAATATCTTCACCATATTGGTTTTTAATTTGGTAGCCGATTGTAGCTGTATTATCACCAGTTGATGGAGCTACTTCACCAAGAATATCAATAATAGAAACTTTTTCGTCTTCTGTTTTCACAGAACCAGTTAGTGCTTCATCTGAAAGGCCAGTTACGTTTACAGTGAATTCACCTTTTGTAATTTTGCTTGTTAATTCAATTGTTGCAACTGTTTTATCTTCATTCCAAGTAATAGAAGAGAAGTTAGATTTGAAGCCATCTTTTTTAAGCTCAAATTTAGCTTTTTCAGTTTCAACTGGTTTATTGAATGTTACAGCTAAAGTTTTTGCATTTACTGCATCAACAGATTTTACTTTTACCGCAGTTACATATGTAACTTCAGCAGAATAAGTTTTGCCATCGATCTCGAACTCTACTTTAGTTTCTTTGTTTTCTGGAAGTGGAGTTGGTAATGTTACCTTATGTGTTTTGTCATCAGAAAGTGTTACTTCTAATGTTGTTGCATCTACAACTTTAACTTCTTTAACAGTTAAAGTTGCTTCTTCACCAAAGCTATCAATTGAACGGCTTAAGAATGATGCAAATTGACCGCGTGTTAATGAGTTTTTAGGATTGAACTGTTGGATATTTTCAACGTTTGTAATACCAGCATATTCTAATGCGATGATTGCTTCACGATTTTCTGTAGCTGTAGCTTTGTCTAAATCAGTGATAACAGATTCGAAGTCTTCATCCGCTTTGTACTCAGCTACTAAATCTACGTTATAAACAGTTTTGATAGCACGTACTAAAACAACAGCCATTTGCTCACGGTTCATGTTATTAGCTTGCATTAATTGGTTGTTTGCGCCTTTGAATACGCCAGTATCTTTAACAAGTGCTGCATATTGTAATAACTCTTTGTCAGATGTTGTTGTTGGTAAATCAGAGAAACGAGCTTCTGTTGCATAGTCTGCAGGAATTTCGTAATTTTCTGACACTAACCATTTTCCTAAGAACTTTGTTACATTACCGCGTGTAACAACAGCATTCGGCTTGAATGTACCATCTGGGTATCCAGATACGATTTTAGCGTCTGCTAATGCTAAAATAGCGTCCTCGTGATCATTGCCTTTAATATCAGAAAAGCTTGCTGCGCTTGCTGCTGGTACGATTGCTGATGCTACTAGGGCTGCTGAAGCTGCGCCTACAACCCATTTACTATATTTTTGTTTCATATGAAATTACCTCCTAGATAAATTAGCCAATATTCGTGACTACGACTTCATTATAAGATTACGAGATAATAAATTTCAAAATGAAATACCTGGAATGAAAAATGTGGTAACACCTTAGTTTTAAAGGTTTTATACCCATATTTTGTACAAATATTGTTATGGCTACCATCCCGAAAATTAACAGACAAACCTTACTGCCACAAGGAAAATATACCATCTTACCCATGTCATTTTTACCATCCAAATTTCTACAATTTTCGACTTTTAAACAATAATTGATTAAAAACCATTAGTGAACAATTCGTGAACTCATGTCACAATTAGGTAGGTAATTTATTCTTGTATTCCCTACATTCTATCAGAATTTTCCATAAGTTTTATATATTATTAGTTTTTGGTATATTCTATAAGCCATTTTTCGTTCAGAAATTGACTTGTGAATTGGCACTTTTTTATCAGCAATTACAGTAATTCTATCAATATTTGGTATTTTATCAACGATCTTCTTGGGGGTATTAACGATTCTTTTTTTATCAGCGATCTTCTTGGGGTATCAGCGATTCTTAGCTTTTTATCAGCGATCTTCTTGAGGGTATCAGCGATTCTAAGCTTTTTATCAGCGATCTTCTTGGGAGTATCAGCGATTCTTGGATTTTTATCAGCGATTTTCTTGAAGGTATCAGCGATTCTTAGCTTTTTATCAGCGATCTTCTTGGGGGTATCAGCGATTCTAAGCTTTTTATCAGCGATCTTCTTGGGAGTATAAGCGATTCTAAGCTTTTTATCAGCGATCTTCTTGAGGGTATCAGCGATTCTTGGCTTTTTATCAGCGTTCTTCTTGAGCTTATCAGCGATTCTAAGCTTTTTATCAGCGATCTTCTCGTAGGTATCAGCGATTCTTGGCTCACGGGCTTTTGGAACGGGGCGTGCTGGACATTTATGGCATGGAGTTTTTATGGAATATTAATTTGTCTTGAAAATGGGTCTTATAAAAATGGTTGGAACGTATACCTCGTTTCGTATGTCATATTCGTGAATCTATTGAGACTGCGGAATGGTAGATGCTATTTTTGATACTTCTATCCCTAGTGGCGCATCCCTTTTTGCTACCGGTGAAATAAAAAAAGCAGTGATTTCTATAATTAAAGAAATCACTGCTTTTCCTATGCGGTACGTCTTTTTATTCTCCCAATTATCCACTGACTAAATGGAAGCATGGAAATCAACTTTGTCACCGTAATACAAACGATTAGCGCCCACAGCATTAGCAATGGCACTCGGACAAACGTACTATTAAAATGGTCCACAAACCATCCTGTTGATATCCTCAGAACCTCCCAATGAATGAGATAGATCATAAACGCATATCGACTTAGCAATTGAACCGTTTTCGTATAAGGTAGCGACTGCCCCCAGGCAATTACCAATAAGGCGACACTTATAACAAGCGGTATTAAATCAAGTCGTCTCGAATGCGTCTCTGTATAACCGAGCTGCAGACGGATATATAAAAAGATAGCAGATAACACAAGCAACACAATCGTCGCGTAACGATACTTTTTCGCAAGCGCAGCAATCTGCGTATAATACACACCCATCGCATAAGCTATCGCAAAATAACCAAGCCAACCCGTAAATAGTAAACGCAACGTGAGTTCATTCTCTTCAAAAAATGGATATGGCAAGGCAATCAATGAATGATGGATTAACATAATCAGTACACATAACGGTAAAAACCAAGCCATAGACCATTTAAAACGCTTCATCAACGCAAAGACTACATATAACTGCATCATAACCACAACAAACCAGCCTACAAACCCGCCGTAAACAATATTACTGACAAACTTATCCCATACTAAGCCATTGTGATAAATTAACTCTACAATTACCGAATCAAGCATTGCCCATACTAAATAAGGTAGAAAAATATATTGAATTCTATTCGGCCAAAAGTTATTCGGTATTTTATCCTGATAACGATTCGCTAAAATTAAAATAGACAATAAAATAAACGTTGGCGTCGCATAACACAGCGCAATCCGTAAAAACAGATAAAACGACTGCTCTGGCTCTACACCTACCTCCATAATAATCCATGAAGAAGTGTGTAATAGTAAAATAGACAAACACGCCACCACACGCAGTAAATCCCACTCTTTAATCACTAAACATTCTCCTAAAACTATTATATCTCATTTAAGTCTGTCATAGTTTGTCGATGAATGCAATGGTGATACTTGTAATCTATGGCTATAATGAGGAGGTTATATTAATGAGAGATAGATAAGCAAAATAGATATATTTAATAGAAGAGAAGTAAAATCGATGGAGGAAGTATTAAGCGAATTAAAGCAAATTAATCATCGTCTTGATTCAATTAATAGTCGAATTGAATCGGTTGAGAATCGTCTTGAAGTAGTAGAATTTGAGTAGCAGCAAATCAAACAAGTTGTTTTAGATACAAACGAAAAAGTAAACAGACTAGTAGCTATTCACGAAAGCCAGCACCGCGCATTATTGAATTATTATCTGCCCGCTCGATCGCATGAGGCTGAATTGAAAAGAGGAAGCGAACTACAAGGTGTTGTCTGAAAAAGTTCCTACATAAGGAAAAATCCTCTTCGCTTACCACGGAGAAGGTACAGCCATATCGGTGTACCGCTTCAATTCGTTAGCTTTATGAGTAGTATTTAAACAAACGCCACTTCATATACTTTGAAGTGGCGTTTTGAGTACTCTTCCATATTAATAAAGAAGAAAGTAATATTAATAGTTTAAGTCACTGCATTAACCAAACTTTCCATCACCAAATCTTCTCTACCCATTCAGGATGGTCTATAAACGGATTTCGATTGCCTTGGATTTCGTAAATTCTTTCATTTCTTTGTTTTTCATATTCATCTACAGGATCTTGCTTGTGCCATTGTAAAAGAACAGAGAGTTTACCGTGATAAGGGGCTGTTCCATTATTGACTTTGTCATTTAATTCAAGATCAACCTTATCTCCAAGCTCATAACGAGTTGCCATATATAATAGTATACGTGCTACATCACCTTTTACGCGATTAGGTGGTTCGAATGAATCTGAATCTTTAAAGCAGCCATTACAACCAGCGACTGGACTGCCCCCATTGTCAAAGTCTAAATTTCCTCTTGAGCTATTCACTTGTACATCGGTTGCGCGTAAATGATGAATATCTGTTCCGGGGCCTTTGCTTGTCCCAAAGTTACCGTGTGATTTTGCCCACGTATGCTCTCGGTTCCAGTTTCCTACATTGCCGCCATTGTTTGTTTTCGGACTAGATTTACCAGAGTAAAATAAAACGACATTATTCGAATTATTAGGGTCTTCATCCGTATACTTTAATGCATCCCAAACATCATCATAAGAAAGTACCTTTTGTTCAGAAATGATATCATGAAGAGCCTTTTTTAGTGCTTGACCTTCCTTGTTATATGCTCCAGCATAATAATCATTAGCAATCACTGTAACGCTGAAACTTGTAGTGACACTTTTCTTGCCATCAGATGCTGTAACGCCAACAATATGACTACCCTCATCTAAATTGAGTGTTAATAACTTTCCATTTATAGTACCTTTTGTAGCCGTAAATGAAAGTTCATCACCATCAGGATCGGAAAAATGATCTGTTAAATCAATTTGAATTTCCGCTCCAACAGCTACAGTTTTGTTTGAAATTGTTTTTTTAATGATTGGTTGATTGTTTTCAGAAGGTAAAGAAGGATCCACAATGGGATCCCCCTTCGAATTTGTAAATTTAATTTGCTCAGGAGCTGCACCCTTTTTATAGATTATCGATTGTATATCTATATTTTCGGCGCCTCTTATTTCACTGACATTTGGACCTTCAATTGTGAGTGTTTTCACGCTATTGCCTTTAAGGTCGATAATCATCCCTGCTTTAGCTGGACTAAGGATAACATCAGTCGTCTTAAAGCCTTCTCCATGTAATTTCGCATAAGCACCTTTAAGGAATACACCTTTTGGAATAACAGATTGGGCATCTAAGTGCACTGCCACACTAGGTTTATTTATTGTCAATTTGTTTGTTTTGAAGTTCTTATAATCATATACTATTTCAGGCTGAATCGGTTCAACAGTTGAACCTTTTTTTACATCGATTTGAACCATTACAGGATCATGGTCACTTGCACGGCCAGCCATGTCTGTAAAATCAGCGTTAATATGAAGAATATCGACATTGGTTTTGTCTTTTAGATTGTTTGACACTAAAATATGATCTAATACTTGTGAGTTCCCCTGAAATACATATGTGTAACGATCAGAAGCATCTACTTTATTAATCATATTTGTCATCAATTGACCTTCATGGATTTTAAGCGCATCTGCAAATTGGTAATCATTAAAATCACCTAAAGAAACAATATTTGCATCTGGATTTTTTGATTTAATGTCCCCAACAAAATTATAAACAATGTTGGCGATTTTTTTACGTTGCACTTCACTTCCATACTTTGGCGGCTGAATCGCACCAAATAAAGGAGTATCTCCTGTTTTTGAATTCCAATGATTTGCGATAACAATTACATCTTCACCTTGGAATTCAAATTGTGCTGCTAAAGGTTTGCGGCTACTATTAAAAGCTTCATTTGCCGGATCAATTCGACCAGGGTTCAATGTTAATTTCCCATCTTTATAACCAACAGCTGTTGTGGCATCTCCTGATGGGATACCTTCCTTCAGCTTAACTCGCTTTGGATTATAAAGGAAGCCAACTCGAATATTAGCGTCCGGTGCTCCACCGTCTTGATTGTTGATTGGATCGATATTAACATACTGATACTCGACACCACCTACACCTTTAATAGCATCAATTAATCTTTTATAACTTTGATCCGCTTTGGAATCACCTGGAGATGGCCCGTTATTATCCTGCACCTCTGTTACGCCAACAATATCAGGGCTACCCATATCAATACCAATTGCTCTTGCTAGTTTTCTCGCTTTATCATCAGTTGTAGAAGTTTTGTTATTAGAGAAGTTTTCTAAATTATATGAGGCAATTGTTAACTTATCTTCTGCCTTTTCTATTTTTGTCGTCTTTGGAGATGTATCTCCCTTTTCATAAGCTGCCTTCATCTCATCTAAAGAAGTATAGATTTTAAAGTTTTGATAAGAATAGCCTACGATTCCCGTAATTGGCCCTTTAAATTTATCACCTGTTGCCACTTCAAGATCGCGTGCAGCTCCATTCGGTTCTAATCGGAATTGAATTCTGTTTGGATTTGCATTTTCTTTCTCATACAATACCCCACCGTGAATTGTGTTCGTTGGTTCATCCTCTAGTACTGTTACTAAATCTCCATGATCCTGTGGTCCTACAGCTTTCACATTTCCAACTTCTACTCTCATTCCTTCGAGACTTTCCCAAAAATCAATTGCGTCGATTGTTGGATTAAAAATTTCAAGCTGATCACTGTCGATCTCACTAAATGACATTTTTAACTTATCTATTTCAATTGCTTTTGGTAAAGCTACACTGCTTTTAATGACTTCTACTTTTCCGTCTTGATCGTCACGCACATTAATTTGTGTTGTTTTTAAATCTGTTTGCTGCCTATCATCATAGCCATCGTATGCGTATTCACTTACTTTACCTTTAACAGAAACTAAATCCCCTACTTTTATTGGCCATGGTTTCTTTCCACTGTACAGAAAAATTCCTTCAGAAGTATTCGGATTATTATCTGCCAGTTCATCTGGCGTTTGAATCGTATAATACCAATTATTATTTAATGAAAATGAATACGTGACGATTCCTTCAATTCCTTCAACTGTCTGACCATCAAATGGAGAAGTATGCCCTGCACCTTGAATATCATGAATTTGTAATTGATCTGTAATGCTATAATCAAATGTAGTTATATTGCTAAATGTGCCATCTTTAGCTTTAACTATTGTTTTTAAAGTAGTATTTTTGCTAATCTCAATTGGTGCCTCATATTTAAGACTTTTATCAGTTGGCACCGTGCCATCTAATGTGTAATAGATTTCTGCATCAGCTGTCGGTGTTGTTAAAGTGACTGTTGTTTTCCTAGTAAACGTCCCACTTCCAGGAGATGCGATAGCAGGCTTTAATGCTGAACTATCCACTACAATATCTGCTTTTGATCGAGGAATTACTTGATAGTCTTTATCGAACTGTTGAACGATACCAGTGATAGATTCATAGTTTGTACCGACAGTTAAATCTAGCGAATTTGTTTCATCTCGTACGAGGAAATTTGTTCCGTCATTAGCAGTAAAGTTTGCCCACCCTGCTCCTTGTTGAACATCTGTAAGCGTAACATTTTTCACTGTTACTAACTGTGATTCGCTATCTTCATTTACTTGAGCACCTGTTACAACCTTTGGAGAAGGTACACCGGCATTTTCAACCTTTTCAACGATTGTAGCACCATCTAATTGTAGTAGCCCACGATAGTCAGCTAATTTACCTTTTAAAGTAACTTCATCCCCGATAGACATAGCTAAATTAGGAGGTCTTACGGCAATACCACCTGTTTCGTCTTGGACAGAGAACGTATTTTTCAAGCCCGCCGCAACTCTACCTTTGATGGTAACAGTTTCGCCTACGCCTTTAGCTCTTGCCTCTCCAATTGACAGGACGGCAGGAGTCCCTGGATCGACTGGTCCTGGATTTTCTGGATCAACAGGTTCACCTGAATTTGTATCCATAACGTGCTGGCCTAAATTAGAAAAATCATCTACCGGATATGAAGTCCATTCTAAAGCTGCATTAAATGGATCATCAATAATTGTATCACCCGACAATACTGAACTCTTTCTTACTAAAGTTACATCTTTACCAAAATCCACTGAAGAACCAACTTGCCCAATAGAATCGACTATTTCACCAGATTTCTTTAATACAATTGGATCATTTCCATTGAAATTAATAACAGCTGAGTTTTCTAGATTTCCTTTTGCTTTAATGTTAGGCGCTGCATCTTTATGATATAAAACATAGGTAGCCCCACTTTCTAGAATACCTGCCAGATTCACTTTATTTTTCGCGGTAACTTCCCCGTTCGTATGAAGTTCTAGCGTATAATTACTTAAATCAACCGCGGCGCCTGTACCATTATAAATTTCAACCGCTTTATTGAAGGAACTTCCTTCTATATACTCTGAAATAATTAAATCCTTTGCTAATGTTTCAGCTTGTACAGTGAGAGGTGCTACTGGTGCGGCAACACTCGCGACTAAGGTTGTTGCTAAAAAGGCGTTTATCGGCTTCTTCCAATTCTTCTTTGACATCTAGTCAATTCTCCTTTCAAATTTAGGAAAGTTAGTTTTTAAAATGCAAAGCCTTCCCTCTATTAAGAGAAGACTTTGCAAAAGAATTATTGAATTGTTTCTCCATTAACTGTGATTCCATTAAAATTAATTTTTTTAGCATCTGTTTTTGAAAGATCCAGATTCCCTTCTACTTGTATGTTTGAAAAAGATAATTCATCCTTTAAAGCACCTGTTATAATTAAATTTCCTTTCACTACCGCATTTTCTAATAAAGAAATATTGTTAACATCTACTGTTACATTTCCTTCATACACTTTTGGTTTGTCTGCTGTACCAGAGAATTCTGACTCTGGGATATTTTTATCAGGTACTAGACTATTAGCAACTTCTACAATTCTTCCTTCAATTTTTGGATTGACTTTGCCTAGGGACTTAAGTTGTTCAGCAAGGTTTTCCCAGTCAGATAAGCCTAAGTCTGTCACTCGCCCTTCCTCATATGCCTTTTTAAAGACATCAAAGCCATCTCCACCTTTTGCAGTGAATGCATTTGTTGCAACTGTATAAGTCTCGTTATCTTGAATTTCTTTGTAATTTCCTTGTGCATCCTTATATGAAATTTTTACGATACGTTGACCTGCTGCTTTAGAAGAATCAAACTCTACCTTTGCACCTGAAACATGTAGGAAACCACCATTTTCAGCTGGGTATTGCCCAACGCTTATTTCAAATGCTTGTTTCAATTCTTTTCCTGTCAAAGACATTGTCGCTAATGTATTACCGAAAGGAAGTACAGTTATTACTTCACCAACTGTAATAGGTCCTTGATCAATTCCAGCACGGATACCTCCACCGTTTTGAAGAGCCATAATGACATTTGCATTATACTTTTTCGCTTTCGCAAGCATGCCATCTGTAATAACATTACCTAAAGGTGTTTCGTTTCTACGTACACTTGGCTTTGTGTTATCTCCACCAGTACGTGGATTCTCTAACGCTACTAAAGCTTCTGCACCAATTTCCTTCTTTGAAACTTCTTCTACTTTTTGCTTAAAAGGCTTTAACATTTCTACTGCTTGTGCATCCTCAGCATAATCAGCTACTTTTAATAAAGCACCATTATGCTCAATGACAACACCTTTTTGGTCAAAAGTAACGTCCAAAGTACCTAAATAATCATTGTACTGATATGCTTGTACAATTACCGTTGGATCCTTTGCTTGTCCAGTCGTATTTTTATTTACAACGGTTGGTTTATCTAGCTGAGTATGACTATGACCACCTACAATAATATCGATACCTTCTACAGATTTTGCTAGAATAAGATCGTTATCATATGCAGGGTTATCATCATACCCAATATGCGTTAAGGCAATTATTTTATTGACACCTTTATCTTCAAAGGCTTTTACCGCTTTTTTTGCTTCCTCGATGTAGTTTTTGAATGCAACACTGCCTGGAGAGGAAATCTCTTTTGTTTCAGCAGTTGTTAATCCGAAAATCCCCACTTTTTCACCATTTATTTCTTTAATAATCCCGTTATAGATCTTACCTTTTTGTGGCTCACTTAAGATAAGATCCGTAAATAGACCTTTAAACTTCGCATCCTTTGAAAAATCTACGTTAGCTGAAACGAATGGGAATTGTGCTCCCTTAATGAAATCAACTAAGGCTTGATGTCCTTCAGGTGTAGAACCTAAATCAAATTCATGGTTACCGAATGTCATCGCGTCATAACGCATTAAATTCATAAATGCTAGATCAGCTTGTCCCTTAAATTCGTTAAAATATAAAGTTCCAGAGAAAACATCTCCGGCATCTAATAGTAATGCATTAGGCTTTTTCGCTCTAACCTCCTTAACTGCTGTCACCTTTTTAGCAATATTGTTCAAATTCGCATGTGTGTCGTTTGAATGCATTAACGACAAAGTAAACTTATCTTTGCTATTCCCACCTTATACCACATATCTCTATCTAGGCTTTCGGTTTGGGCCTACACCATACAGGCGACTTTCATCGCATACGGCGTGCCATCAATAGTAAAACTATTCGAAACATATTTCCCCACTACATATATATGTAAACATATTATTGTTAATACACTATTTTTATAGTATTTATATTATGTTAATGAATTGTAATAGTGGAAATATACACATTCTATAGAGAATTGATAATTTACATCAGATTAATAACATATAAACAAATTAACCCTACATAGAGATTACACATTCCATCTTATTTGCATAACGATAAAAGCAAAGGCAAAATATATTTATATCAAAAGAAATAGCCTCTCAACCAATTATAAAATGTACCCTATAAGATAGACACTTAAAAAAAGTCTCTCTTATAGGGTACTTTTATTTATAATGAACATAACAACTAGATGGAGCAGAACTT
>NZ_JBNNVB010000037.1:0-42179 GCF_050280325.1 Lysinibacillus sp. NPDC093216
AGTACAAACTCAAGCAGCATAATTTTTAAAAACGTAAGTTTTCTTAATAGGAGCAGTCTAAGCTCTTGAAAAAAGTGATTTATGAAATTGATTCATTCAAGAACTTTTTAAAATTTCCTCTTGAACCTCAAGTTACTTTAGGTTATATGATAAACCTATACTTTTGATAGGAGGAATTTTGATGAATAAGGATAAAAAGTTTTCTATTGGTGAATTTTCAGAAAAGACAGGAATTCCAATTCCTACTTTGCATTACTATGATGAAATTGGTTTATTACAACCCGAAAAGAATCCATCTTCAGGGCATCGCACTTACTATTTTCAAGATATTATTACCTTACAAAAAATTATTAGCCTAAAATTCCTAGGGTATAGCCTAGATTTGCTGAAATACTTTCATGATTCGCCTCTCCTTGTGTCGCAATATTCAAATTTTCAACTTCGGACTTATTTACAAAATCTACAAATATTAGAAATTTTCTATCGACGAGTTGACATTTAAACCGCAAAATATTAAGGTATAATAATCCAACAAGGAGGTTTCTATACAATTATGGAAGTATTATTTGCCTTTATACCTATTCTTTTTCTAATAATTTTCTATGTTGTCCCCTTAGTATTTGTCGTTTGGTTCGTATTCAAAATTATTAGCATACATAATGAACAAACTCGAATTCTAAAAAGTATAGCTGAAAAGCTAGATAAATAATGTACTAATGGAGATCTGCTATAGCAAGCTTTCTACTGCAAAACTACCACTTACTTTGATAATTCAATAGTTTGGATACCTAGTGATCTAATCTAATACCAAGCGTCTGATTTATCCTTCTCCTGTTTGGATATTCCTACAGGAGAAGGACTTTGTATGGTATGAAATAAAAAATAATTTCCCGGGTAAGCGCAAGAAACGACAAGTTTTACCTTATCAGCAGCAGAAGGACTTTGAGAGGTATATTACTGTTCAATGATTAATTTCTCTTGAGTAGGATCATCTTCAATTACTGAGTAATCCGTAACGTCCATAACATCGTTCATATCCTCTGTTACCTCGGTTTTAATCGTTTCGTCATCCTCTGTACCTAGTAAACTAGAAACAGCTACATATTTGAGCATTGCAGTTGTAATTACCATTTTTAGTAGCCTTCTTAATTGTTATACGTCTTGATAACGATTCTTTGATATTTTTTCATAAAAAATTGGTTGTTCTTCTTTTAGTCGTTACTATCAAGTCGATTAGTTTGAACTGTTTTAAAAGTGACCTTGAAGTGATTAGAGTGCCCTTCTGCAACCTCACATGATTATTTTGAGTTGATTTTCATACTCTTTTCGTTGCTTTTCCTCAACCTTTATCAATTCAATTGCTTTTTAATGTTTGTCCTCGCTTAATGCTAACTTTGTCTAGGCATCGTTTCCACATTCATCTTTTACTGAATATTATAAGAACATAACTAATCAGTTGAGGTGAAATATGGATTACAATCATTTACGTTATCTTGCGATAGGCGATTCACTTACTGTAGGTATCGGCGTTCCGTTTTTGGACCCTGGATTTGTTGAATATTATAGATGTCTAAGCCAGCAAATTTTAAAAAAGCGTATTTCTTATCAAAAACATGCAAGGTCAGGAGCAACGACAGAGGATGTTTTAGCTATGCTTAATGCCCCGATTGTGACGGAAGCTGTAAAGTGTGCAAATATCATCACGATAACAGCTGGAGGGAATGATTTAATAAACGCTGCTAAAGAATTTCGAATAAGTAAAAATGAAGAAAGTATATCTCGAGCTATTAAGCAATCAGGGAAAAACATCTCAAAAATATTAGAAAAAATTCACCATCTAGACAAACAAGATAAATATATTTTACGGTTACAGAATTTATACAATCCATTTAGCGATATTCCTATAGCAGATGCGGGCATTAGAGCGTTTAATTCATTAATTAACAGTTTTGGTCGGGAATTGAATGTTAAAGTAGCTGATATCTATAGTGTATTTAAGGGGAATGAAAAAGCTTTATTATCATCAGGAGGAATTCATCCTAATAGTAGAGGATACTATCAAATGGCATTAGCTCTAAGTAGGCTCGGATATTCCCCTTTATAAGGCTAATGGCTGTCAGTTAATCTAATCCTGTTTGTTTTAAGCTATTACTTATTATTTTTCTAGCAAGAGGCTGACTATTATTGTCAGCCTCTTACAATGTAATAAAAATGGATCTTTGAACCATATCAGAAATGAAAATGACAGAATTTTAAATTCCTTTTTCAGGAAAATCACAACGCATTCACCTTATTCACATTTTCAAATTCTTTAGTCTTTTCCTGTAGTGTTTTTTTGACAAAAGATAAAATGATCGTTAGGATTCCAAATGTGTAGATGATCTGCACAGTATCCACGAAGCCATAAAACTCCATTAATTCGTCTAAGATAGAAACCTTTCGGAAAATGATCGTCTTCAGTTAGTTTTTCAGATGCTATTGTTATGGAACCAGATGGAGCTTTTTGTTGCTGTAAAGAATCCCCTGAATATTCTTCAGTTTGATCCAGATACTCCATCCTTAGGTGAGGTCCCAGCTCAAGCGGACATAATTTCAAACCAAGTTCCTCAGCTCTTTTAAAGATTCGATCCGTATTAGCTCCATCAGGAAAGCCAAGGTCTCCAACAGTTAGTTCAACAGTCTGCAGGCTGTACTTCTTATCAGAAGTCGTAAATTTATCATCAGTAAATAACTTTTCTCCATACTCATTCATCAAGATAGAGTACTGTTGCAATTTCTGAATAAGCTGTGATTTAGTAAGGCCACCAACTTCCACCGTTCTGGTAATAAATGGGCAACATGGGTATATTTCATTATTTTCAAAACACAATTGTAGTCACTCCTATCAAATTTGGTAATAGTTTGAAAATACAATACTATAGAAGATTATATTTAGTTATTCTGCAATTTACCAATAATTCCCCTTATTTAACTAACCTGTGCTGTTGATTTAATCCGGCTACTTTTCAAAATACTATTTCTTTCTCTATAAATTGTCCTACTAGATAGTTTCATCTACTTGGCAATTGCTCGCATGCTATTTCCCTCTAGCGTTCTGAAGAGTTTCTACATCCCTAACACCAATCACGTAAGGAATGCGTTTCTGAACTTCTACAACCTTTTGCGTATTCCTTAATGCGATAATTCAATGCATAAACACGGCGTTGAACTTCTGCAAACACCAGATCACTGGTACATTGCTGACTTTGGACCAATGTAGCTGTTGTTAGCATTAAAAAAATAATTTTGTTAGAATAATTTCATAAAAAGGAATGATACTATGAATCAATTAATCCAGTATATCAACTACCGACCAAGCTTGTAGGGCGTGCCGTAACATCCCTTGACCTCCTTGCAAGCTTTGGAGCTGATATTTGATGAAAAATCGTTCAAAAGCCTATATTCGCCATCAGAGAGAGCGAATTATTCGAAAAAAATTGACCATTGTTAAAAATGTTTT
This sequence comes from Lysinibacillus sp. NPDC093216, assembly GCF_050280325.1. Classification (NCBI taxonomy): domain Bacteria; kingdom Bacillati; phylum Bacillota; class Bacilli; order Caryophanales; family Bacillaceae; genus Lysinibacillus; species Lysinibacillus sp. NPDC093216. The sequence continues at coordinate 3,500 of NZ_JBNNVB010000037.1, forward strand.
TTCATTGCCAGGAAATGAGTACAAACCTATACATGGCAAATTGAGCAAAGGTAAAGTTCATTGCTCTTGTAGAATGTGTAGATACGAACAGTATCACTCGATTCCAAAAGCAAAAATAAAAGCAAAATTAAAAGCTATGGAACAGGAAATAGACGAATATGTCTATTTCTTTTTTTCTATGTCGCAGATTCATTCGTTTAAAACTACTTTTTTCATTTGTAAAAAAAGCTTTTATTTTTCATTCATTTACTTTAATATCGATAAGGGCACCCCAAAAAAGAGATAGAGGTGCTGAAATGTACGGTATTATTAATTATGAAATGTTTTTATTAACAGGGATCTTATTAAATCTAATCCCTGGTGCGGACACCATGTATATTGTCGGTAGAAGTATTTCGCAAGGTAGAAAAGCTGGTATTTACTCTGTGTTTGGTATTATTACTGGCTCCTTAGTTCATACGTTATTAGTTTCTTTTGGCTTATCGCTCATACTTACAAAATCTATTGTATTATTTAATACCATTAAATTTATTGGTGTTATGTATCTCGTTTATTTAGGGATTAAAATGATACGTGATAAGTCAAACATCGGTTTCGAAGCATCGTCAAATAAATTAAACTTAAGAAAAATTTATATACAGGGACTTTTAACAAGTCTAACGAATCCAAAAGTTTCTTTATTTTTTATTGCGTTTCTCCCACAGTTTATAGATATTAAGGCATCAGGTCCTATTCCTTTTTTAATTTTAGGACTTACTTTTACAGCAACTGGACTACTATGGTGCTTATTTGTTGCTTATTTCTCTTCGTACATTACTAAAAAACTAAGAGGAAACCAAAAGGTAGGAATGATCCTGAATAAGATAACCGGAATGATATTTATTGGAATGGGGATAAAGTTGCTTCAAACGAAAGCCCCTTAATAAATTTATATAAAAATGCCCCCTATTATAAAAATGTTATATTGAATGTTAAATAGTTCACTTTTATTGAACAGTCCTTTCAAATTGAGAGGACTGCTTTCTTATTTATCCACTTCTTTTATTAAACATGTCTCTCATATTGTTCATTAGTTTATGTAGCATGTGAAGACGCTACGGCTTTTTTATTTTTTAATCTATTTCACAGGCAATTCACTATACAAACATAGCTATCACTTCATAATAATAGTAAGGTAAAGCTAATTTAGCCTTACACCTCCGAAGGTTTTACTGAGGGTCACTCCTATCCCAAGTGACCCTTTTTTATTTTCTTATCTCACAAAAAAATATTTTTTAATGCCTATAGCTGCATGGTTTAACACCCCACTCCTTCTCTACAGCTAACATATTATATATTGTAGAAAGGAGGTGTGCTTTATGGGATACTATGGTGGAAATGTTGGTGGAATTAATAACTGCGGCTATTACGGCGGCGGATATGGTAATGGTTCAACATTTGCCTTAATTGTAGTTCTATTTATACTTCTAATTATTATCGGCGCTACTTTTATGAATAGAGAGTATTAACATTTTCGATTTAAGGGTCGCCCCCCCAGCCTGGTGACCCTTTTATTCAATAAGATTATTTCACATTTTTTGTAATCAATGCTAATGTAAAAATACACATTATTCTAATACAACAGCGGAGGTTACACTAAAAATGTTTCAGATTGAATTACACAGCCTTCGTAAATTTAGGGAGTAAAGTCTTTGTTTTACTTTCTTTTATTTTTTCCAAACTTCTCGTTTCCCCGCTTAAAATTACCCGTAATTTTAGCTAATAATAACTGTACGGCTGTTAGATTATCTTCAACTTCTTTGATCCTCGCAATAAGACGCACAGCCTCCCCATCCTTTACAGTTTTTATTTGTTTCCCTTCGTAATATATGACAACCGTTCCTTTTTTCGTTATTTGATAATCAAATGGTTCTTCTTCACTTAATCTGTTTCGATTATCTATTTCGCTCACTTCACCATCTCCCTAATTCTTATAGTTTCAAACATTATATTCAAAAAAATATGTTGATTCACTCGTTTTCTTAATTATTTTCAATATGTATCTGATGTAGTAAATAGTCTTCACCCAAACCGCTGTCTTTTGTATAAATGCCGTGGATTTTTATAAAAAAAATTAAGTCCATTCCATACATACAGATTTTATTCCCACCAATTAAGTTGATTAGTTTATAAAAACATATTCACATGTAATTTAAGACTGTTTTCTCAAAGATTGTTGCTAAATAGCATTAGATATTTAAAGGGAATGTTATATTTTGGATTATTGGAAAGGTCTAACGAAATAGTATAATTAAGCGTATTTAACTTATTTCGTAAGAGGTGCTGAGTTTGTTTAAAAAGAAAATATTAGTTGGACATTCAGAAGATGCTTTCCCGGCAATTATCGAACACTTAAAGAGAAGTAGCGTTCCGTTTGAACTAGGGATCAAAGATATTTTAAGGCAATCGTCTGGAAGATTCCGCTCGAAAAAAATGATGAAGTATACATAGCGTTTTATACAGTCAAAGTTCGAAAAAAATATGAGGAACAAGTAAAAGCTATTGTTGAGCAGTATATGTCGCAAGAAGATGTGATGCAATGGTATAAAGTATCGAAAAAGAATGCTAGAAAATTAGAAAAGAAGGAAATGTCGTCTTTTTCAGTTGTGTCTGGTATAAACTACATAGCGATGACAATCATCCATCAAGGTAAGATTGATGGCGGGGGAATTGTTTCGTATATAGCTTGTGCGGTCATAATGATGACTGGTGCATTTTTGACGATAAGTAATTATAAGGAGATGCAAAAAGAATCGAGCTATTTGAGACTGATCGATATGGGATTGGCAATCATAGGTATTGGTGTGATGATTTATGCTGTTTCTTCTTTTTATCTTTACTTCGATAATATTCTCAGAAACATAAATATTTCTAGTGTTTTTTACCTTCTTTCCTTTAATCTTTTATTTACATATTCTGGTAATATAAAAATCAAACCCACTAGTATGAACCCTAAAGAATGTACTTATAATTCATAATTCATATGTATAGTATCATCTGCAAACTGACTAAATACCGGACCGCCTCGGCTACTCAGTCTGTGCATGAACAACTTAAAACTACCAGTTAAAAGAAAAATGTACCTATAATATAACCTGTATTCATAATGCTTGCATGACATTCTTCAAGGAAAAATCTCCTGAAATAAGTTAACTAACAACAAAATTTATGTTAACATATTATCAATCCAATTATTGGAGGTGTTTTTTTGACAGAAAAGAATAGAACATTACTTAGCTCGGTTAGTGGTTTGGCATTAGGTACAGTAGGAGGATATAGAATTTTTACAAACAACTTAGAAAGTATGTCAATGCTAGTAGCATATATTTTCTTTATTTGCGGTTTGATTGGTTTTATTTCTAGTGTTGTAAAGTTGTCTAGAATTTCTTGAACTTGCGTTGCTTTATTGCAACGCTTTTCTTATTACTATTGCACATTATCTCAAGATTCTCTTAGCTTACCTACACAAATTAATAACCTCTTTTCCGGTTCTTTTTCACTGCCAATATTTCGGACATTCTTTAGTTGAAGTTTTTTTGAACGTCAGCTCAACACGTCATTCCGCTTCATCACTTACAGTTCACTTTTCTTTCTAAATCCCCTCGCATAGCAAGAGGGCTTCGTAGCATACAAAAAAGTCACTCATGTTTACTTATGAGTGACTAGACTATCGTGAGAGAAAACGAGCTAATTATTTTATACCCTTAAAAGCTTCAGTTTGCTCCTTAATTCCTTTTTCTGCAGCAAATCTTTCAATACTAGATGCACCAAAGAATCCAACAATTCCATCTACTCTTTCAATAATATAAGCAGCATCTTCCGGTTCTGCAATTGGACCTCCATGGCAAATCGCTAATATATCAGGATTTATAGACTTACCAGCATTAATAATTTTTCGGATTCGATCGGCACAGTCATCTAAAGTTAATGAAGTTTGTGCACCAATCGTTCCTTTTGTTGTTAATCCCATGTGGGCCACTAAAATATCTGCACCCGCTTCAGCCATTTTCTTTGCTTGCTCCTCATCGAAAACATATGGAGTAGTTAGTAAATCTAATTTATGAGCTTCTCTAATCATATCTACTTCTAAATCATAGCCCATTCCTGTTTCCTCTAGATTTTGACGAAAAACACCGTCAATTAATCCAACTGTAGGAAAATTTTGAACGCCACTAAACCCTTGATCTTTCAGCTGCTTTAAGAAAACTCCCATCACTTTAAAAGGGTCTGTTCCATTAACACCTGCTAGTACTGGGGTATCCTTTACAACGGGTAATACCTCATTACCCATTTCAACAACAATTTGGTTAGCATCACCATATGATAATAAACCTGCTAGTGAACCACGACCAGCCATTCTATAACGACCCGAGTTATAGACAATCAACATGTCTGCTCCCCCAGCTTCACTACTTTTAGCTGTAATTCCTGTACCCGCGCCAACACCTAGAAGAATATTTCCTTTTTTAATTTCTTCTTTAAAACGATTCAATATTTCTTGTCTCTGTAACATAATCGTTGTCCCTCGCTTTATTTTCTATTAATTCAATCAATTTTTTCGCTGAAGCTAGTGCAAACTCTTCGCTATTTATATCCGCATTGATTTCAATCATTTCCACTTTATGTTGGTCAACCTTTTCTCTTAATGTATCAAATAACATGTTGTCTTCCTCTAAACCGTAGAAAGGCTGTCCTTCAACATCAAGACCTGAGAGCCCTTTTAACGGTAAAAATAAAGCCGTGTACCCTTTAGCTAAAGCTAATTTTTCAGCAATCACTTCACCTATTTGCTTGTTCTCTTCAACAGATGTACGCATTAAAGTTACTGTCGGATTATGCTTATAAAATTTTCTTCCTACAAATTTATGAGGGACAGAATCAAATGGACCAAAGTTCACCATATCTATTGCACCCACTGATACAACTTGAGGAATTTGTTTTTTTGAAGCTGCCTCTAAACGATGCGGTCCAGCTTTCAATACGCCCCCAATTAACTCATCTGCCCATTCAGTAGTTGTAATGTCAAGAACACCATCTATAAATCCATTAGCAATTAAATTCTCCATTGTACGACCACCAACACCCGTTGCATGGAAAATTAATACCTCATATCCTTTAGCTTCCAAGAAATCTTTAGCCTGATTAATACAAGGTGTTGTCACTCCAAACATAGTTGCGGCAATAAGAGGCTTCTTTTTCTCTATAGTTTTATTTTCAAAGTTAAGCATTCCTGCTATCGCAAATACTGCATTCGTAAATATTTTTGTCGAAATTACATTTAAACCAGCTACATCTACTACTGACGGAATCATCATAATGTCGCTAGTCCCTACATACGGCTCCGTATTGCCAGAAGCGACTGTTGAAACCATTACTTTTGGAACACCAATTGGTAATGCCCTCATGCCAGTTGTTACAATAGATGACCCTCCAGTGCCTCCAAAGGATAGTACACCGTCGAATTTACCTTCTTCATACAATTTCGGTAAAAGCACTTCCATCCCTTTTGCAAGAACTGCGGTTGCATTTGCTCGGTCTCCTTTCGCTGCAATTTCTTGTATATCTTCTCTAGCTGCAGCAGCTACTTCAGCATTTGATACATCAGGCTCAAATGCTGGAGTAAAAACACCTGTATGGATCGTAAAAGTATTAAAACCTAACGATTCTATCAACTCTTTTACATATAAATATTCTTTTCCTTTTGAATCAAATGTTCCAGCCAAAGCAATTGTTTTCATATCAACTCTCTCCCTTCTTGATCTTTAAAATCATATAAGAAAGCGGTTTCATTTATTACTCCATTTCATAATACCGTTTTCTTTTAGGTGAGTTAATGTGCTTTTGTTCTATAAAATTGTCTCTTTGTTATTTTTTATATAGTTTTGAGGTGATACACCTTTATATTTTTTGAATATTTTACTAAAGTGAGTATAATCGGGATAACCTACCATTTCGGCAATATTATTTAGTGGTAATTTTTCTAATTTTAATATTTCAATTGCCCTATTAAGTCGAAAGTTAATAAGATATTCTGTAAATGAAATACCCACTTCTTTTTTGAATAATGTGCTTAAATAAGAACGAGACAAATTTAATATTTCTGCCACTTCATTCAATGACATTTCATCCATATAATGTAAACTAATGTACTTCTTGATAAAATTAATATAATCAGCTTGACTTCCTAGACCATCAGTAATTTTACCGATTAAATCATCCAACTGAAAATCGTTCGTTTGCTTAAATGATTTCGTAATATGTATGAGAGCTTGTTCATTTGGAATCCTTTCAAACACAGAACCTCCGATATAACCCATAATAATAGTATCATCATACATATATTGAACATCTATTGGTTTATTAACCGGGCCTCCATAAATCATTTTAATAATGTTAGGATTTAGTTCATTACATCTATTAAAAATATTTACCGCCAACCTTTTGGCAGCCTGTAAAGATAAAATCTTTTTAGCTCCAAGTGATCCGCCATTTGTTAAACCTAAGTGAACACAAATTATATCTGCACCGGCCTCTATCATACTTATTGCTTGTTCTTCGCTAAATACAAAGGCCACTGTAAACAGCCCTTTTTCATTAGCGATACGAATAGCTTCTACCTCTTTATCATAAGTAATCCCTTGTTCCTCTAAAGCTTCTCTAAAAAGCCCATCTACTAAACCTATACTTGGATAATTATTAATGCCCGAAAATCCTCTTTGCTTAATTAAATCGATATAACTATCTAATTCAATTGTTGGATCTGTAGCACATAAACCAAAACAAACTGGAATTTTTTTGATCATAGGAATGATCTCTTTACTTGCAAAATCCATTACTACATCATTACTATTTGCATATGGTAAGAAACCAGCTAATGAACTTACACCCATTAATCTGAATCGTCCTGAATTTAGAGCTAAAATAAAATCTGCGCCGCCTTGTTCTGCATATTTAACCGTCATTCCAGAACCAGCAGCAACACCTAAAATATATTTATTTTTATTAATTTGTTTTCTTATATTATTTTTTATTTCATATTTATTATTTAGCTTGTCCTCCATATAATTTTCACCTCTACTAATACATTGTTTACTACGGATTTCCTAACTTTTAAAATGCGGCAAAAATCACTAGTATTTAATTCAAAACTCTTCTTAAATGGCAGTATAGTTCAGCTTTTAGAACTAATAAAAACCCTCACTTAAATCTCCCATAATCTCTTTACATCGACCAATTCTTGCCCATCGAATTCCATTCTGTATATGTCTGGCTTTGTTGTATGTAATAAAAAGTTCAGATCGTATTTACTATCATAAAACCGCATCATTAAAGTCATAACTGCACCATGTGTGCCAATTACTACTTTCTGTCCTTGATATGTATTTAATATTTCTTTTAAAACATTTATAGCACGTTTCTGGCAGTCAGCATTTGACTCACCTCCCTCTAAAGCATAGGTTGGGTCAGAAAATGACTTTTCTAATAAAGGGAATAATTCCTTGTCAGATATTCGCTTATCACCAACAATAAATGTTTGCTCTTTAAGGTCTTCAAATACAATTACTTCTTTTGCTATTTGTTCAGCTACTTTCTGAACAGTTAAGATTGAACGACTATACGGACTAGAGATAACAGTATCAATTCTCTCTTTTTTTAGAATATCAGTTATTCGTTGTGCGTCTATTCTACCTTTTTCAGTTAATTGTCTCGTTCTCTCATTTCCGTCTTTCGGTGAATCTCCATGTCGTACCATATATATGAATGTTTTCATAATGCCTCCTATAGTGCTTGAGTCTTTGAATCATTTATGAAACGAAACTAAAAATCAATATTGCTCGGAAGAACTTCTACTGTTCGACTTCTGATATCGGTAAGACTGTTGAATATTTAACTTCTCGTAAAGATAAATTCGTTTGAATTCGGGAAATGCCCAGTCTATTTAATTTTCTTATAAAGCGATCTAATTCTTTTCGATCTCGAATAACAACCTTTAAAAGATAATCATACTCTCCTGTTAAACAATGACATTCTAATATTTCCGGCATTATTTTTAAGGCCTTTTCCAAAGCTTCTAATTCCTTAGCTTGATGAATATTTGTACTCATGAATACATAGCACAGTAAATCGAATCCCAGTTTCTCTTGATTTAAAATGGCAACTTGTTTGTCAATAAACCCTTCACTTTCTAAACGTTTTATTCTTGTATGGGTTGCTGGTGGGGACAAATTCACCCGTCTCGCTATCTCTGCATTACTTATCTGGACCTCCCTCTGCAAAATATCTAGTAATTGGGTATCAATACTATCTAATAATTTTCTTTCAACATCTTTCATGCATTTTTCCCCCTTTTTTATATTCGAAATTTCAGCTTCATTCGGCACCGATTACTAATTATATTCTGAGAAAACCAGTTATTCTTATTGTTATTTTGTTTTTAGTTCATCACACAAAATATTATACAGTTAAAAAGGTAAAAATGTTATTATTCTTTTATCTGAAAAATCAATTATACATACGATAATCAAAGGAGAGATCGTGATTTGCCAAATGTTTATGTTTTATTAATGCTTTTAACTAGTTTACTTTGGGGAGGCAATTTTGTAGTTGCCAAATCCCTTGTTGATCATGCATCTCCGTTAACATTGACGAGCTTAAGATGGCTCATTGCCGTCGCTGCGCTTCTTCCAATGGTATGGTGGAAAGAAAAAAGATTGCTTCCCTCTCGAAATGCCCTCCTACCTTTATTGTTAATGGGCGTTACAGGTGTGGTATTATTCAATATCTTTCAATTTTTAGCATTGGAAAGAACTACGTCGACGAATGTTGGCTTTATTTCAACTTTAAATACAATTTCAATTGCGATTTTTTCAATTGTTTTTCTAAAGGAAAAGATGAATATACTTCAAGCACTTTCAATGCTACTTTCGTTGTTCGGTGTTCTACTCGTACTTTCGAAGGGCAATATCAGCCAATTATTGTCTTTCCATTTTAATTTGGGTGATTTATGGATGCTTGCAGCTGTATGTGTATGGGGAATTTATTCTGTTTGTAATAAATGGGCAATGAAAACTACCTCGCCACTAATGTCAACTTTGTATTCAGGAATATTTGGACTTCTTATCCTATTGCCATTTAACCTTAGGGATTTTACCGTTTCTAATGTTAATCATTCTTTTATACTATCGCTTTTATATACAGGGTTTATTTCCACTGTCGTTTGTATGGTACTTTGGGGCATTGGAATTCAAAAATTAGGGGCTACAACATCCGGTGTTTTCCTTAATTTCAATCCGATTTTCACTGCACTTCTAGCGCTTTTATTTTTAGGAGAGAGCATATCTTGGAAGCAAGGGATCGGGGGATTGATTGTTATTATTGGATGTTTTTTATTTTCGCATTTTAAAACAAAAACCAATCAATTAAAAAAAATACCACTTCAAGTCTAGGTCATTTATAAATAAGAAGTTCCCGAACCTTGCTTTGGGAACTTTTTTGTATTGAACAACCTTTATTGAATGAAAACGTCTATGAAAGATATAGAGAAAAAATTGAGGTGACATTATGCGATTTATTTTTAATAAGATAACACTTTTCAGCATAATTTTTTTATCATTTTGTTCAATAGTAATTGGATATATATTACAAACAATCCTTATCCCTTTACAAGATATTAATTCTATAAGTAGTAAAGAGCTATTGGAATTTCAAAAAGAATATGCAATAAATTATCCCTTAGGAAAAGGGCTACTCTATCTAGGTCTATTTCTGATGATTTTAGTCATAATTCTATTCATTATTAAGTTAAAAAACTTAAAATATAATAATCAAAATTCCGATGTTTAACTCAACCACAATAAAAAAAGTATTATGTAAAGGCGTATGAACACAGTTGCTATAAGCCTTTTTGGAATTTTGCAGAAAAACGCTGCTGGTGCACTGTCTAAATAAAACCATGTATATATAGACCATTTCTTAATTGTAAAAGCGCATTATTATGACGAGACTCTTATTAAAACTACCTGCACCGTAAGCTTAAGAGGGGATTGCTCTTATCGACAAATCACCTCTTAAGCTTACGTGTAGCGTGAAAATAGGCACATTTACACATCACCTAAGTCTTCAATTTGTTCCGGTTTCTTCCCCACAATTTCCTTTACGATCCTATATTATACATAACGTTTCAGTGAACTCTGTCTTTTTGGTTTAATATTTCGCGAATCGAATAATTAATTAAAGCCCCCATTAGTTAAAGAAGAACACAAAATTAAGATTCTACTTTTTTTATCATTTTGAAATTGGTCAATTTAACACCCTCTCGTTCAACAGTTTGTGAACAAATAGTATTGTAACCTCTGTGTTCAAAAAAATGTTTAGCTGTAATACTTGCATCTGTTTCGATTTTAAATAGATTTAATTTTTTCGCTTCGTCTTCTAGTTTATCAACTAAAGCCATAGCTATACCTTGACCTTGAAAATCTTTATGAATATACAGTCTATCTAGGTGCCCGCTATGCGTCATATCACAAAAGCCTACTACTTTATCATTAATTTTTGCGACATAAGATATGTTCTGACCTAATGAAATCTTCCAAGCATCTATCTTTAACTCTTTTTCTTCCTTTGGTGCCCAAGCATCTAATTCTGTTTGTGAATAATCTTTTAAATTAATTGAATGAACTGTTTCATAGAACAAAGAAACAATTTCTTCAATGTCAGCTTCCTCAAATTTCATAATATTCATTTCCCCATATACCTCTCTGCATTAAGATAAGTATATTTTATCATCAAAGTCCATATTTCACTAAACTACATCGTTAGTTCAATAACAATTACTCAGCTCTTTCGTAAATGTGAAAAAAATAAGGGTATGGATTTTCTTCATCAGTAATCCCTTTTTGTACATAAATTTCATTCCATTTTGCAAAGTCTAATTCTGGAAAGAATGTATCCCCTTCAAATTCAAAATCAATTCTTGTAACGTACAGTTTATTAGCATATGGCAAGAACAATTTATAAATTTGTTCACCACCAAAAATGAAAATTTCTTTTTCATCTTCACACATTTTAAATACATCATCAGTAGAATGCCCAATTTCGCAGCCTTCAACAGAATAGTTCATATCTCTTGTTAAAATAATGTTTCTTCTTCTAGGTAATGCTCTTCCAATAGATTCAAGTTTTTTCTGCCAATGATAAGCGAATGTCCTAAAGTAGTTTTCTTTACATACTGCAATTCTTTTGGCAATTTCCATGGTAGCTTATTATCTTTACCAATAACCCTATTGTTGTCCATAGCTACAATAAGTGAAATAATCAATATCTTCACAGCCTTTATTTCTGGTTTTAATCCATTTTAACTTGTTTTTCGTTGCTTTAATCAAGGACGTGGCGTTCTTAGCCCAAGTTCCTCTATTTCAGCGGAGGTTTGGACACCCGCTAAAAGAAATTAAAGTGAATTATATTTTTTCACTTCTAAAGGAATCGATATTATATATAAATCAATAGCATATGTAGTAATCGTAATCCCTTTACCTTTTTCAGTAAATTTTGCTTGAAAAAACCGCTCCGAAACTTTTCTTTTCCCCCATTTTTTAGGGAGCCATTCAAATCCTAAAATATAATATTTATCACCTTAAACAAATCAGAATGTAGTTCGCCCTAAATAATTCGCTTATTCTTTTGGAATTAATTTCATTGTAAAATAACAGTTAATTATTTTCAAAAAAGAATTATAACGCTGAGCTCGTTGCGTGTTCACTGTCTTGACAATATTATGTTTCACTAATGTGGCAAATGAATCTCCGTTCCCCTTTACCTGCGTACATGGTTTATACTTTAAATAAGGTGTATTAAGTACTAATTCCGGGTATTTACCTTTAGCGGCTGAAAATAAAATATACGAGGTGGAATGACTATGGAACATTGTTGCAGTAGCCTTAAAAATGAAAACACTAATATTTGTCCCTCTTGTAATAATAAAGCTAAAAATGTACAGCTAATAACTATTAAATCAATGATGAGACCATCTGTATTAGGATCAATAAACGCTATGGAAAATCACTATTTTTGTGCTACTAAAGATTGTCATGTCGTTTATTTTGATACGAGCAATAAGGAGTACCATTTATCTGATATAAAGGTAGATGTACATCAAAAGGATGATTCATTAAGTACACCGGTTTGTTATTGTTTTGATTGGACTAAAGAAAAAATTAAACAATATCTTGAAAATGAGCTTACGCCTAATCCATTAGAACATATTCGTGCAAATATAAAAGAAAACCGTTGTGGCTGTGAGGTAAACAATCCACAAGGTAGTTGTTGTTTAGGGAATGTTACTAAATATATAAAAGGTCTAGCTTAACCATCTTTCTTTAGTGGAAAAAAGTTATAAGTCGCGAGTCCTAAAAGCCTTTATAAAACAGGGCTTTTAGGACTTTTTTGAATCATTGTGAAGAGGCTACGGACGCCCCAAGGAAGCTTTGCTCTGTGCGAAAGCGAAGCGTCAGCAGCAAATGTTTTATCTGTGCGAAAGCGAAGCGTCAGCCAAGCAAAGCGCCCACACACTTCAAGTTTTTCAGCCAATTCTTAAGCAGTGATTTTTTGATGATTAACTAATAAATTTAAAATACTAAACATGCGGGTTGATTTCATTTCTTCTTCCTCTTTCAATGTTTCTATTACTGACTTATTCGTTATCTTTACCCTTCTTGTTCAGTCTTAGCGCTTTTCCAATAAGTGTTTGGTCCATTACATTTTAAAGTTGCATTTTTCGGTACCTGTTTCATTATTAGAAGAAGATTTAGTAAATCAACTGACGATCCCAATGAGTTTAGTATGATTAGGAACTTTAATGTCGTTGATAAAAGTCCAAATGCACTAAAAAGTAGTGGGAAAATTATTGAAAGTATCATAAAAGGTGCAATCGTAATGAATATATATCTTGATTTCGATATCTCTTCTTCCGTAATGACAAAACCCCCGAATAGAGTAAGCCCTACAGAAGTTTTTTCTGATTTCATAAAATTAGGAATGAACATCAAATGAAGTAATTCGTGAATGATTAATAGTAAGACGATCCCCAAAATAACGCTTAAGTTAATGGTTATTGATATTCCACCAGATGTAAATCCAAAATCTCTCAAAGAGATACTAGAAAAAATATTTATTACCCCAATAGAGATCATTGAAGCGATAATCATTAAAGGGATAGATAACAATATAGCACTAGTTAAATTTTTAGGTTCTTTCATTGGAATCCAGCCATTGTTAATTAAGTCTTCATGTAAATTTGGGTTACTTTTTGGTAATTTGTTTAGTATTTTCATTTAACCTCTCCATTCCATTTTTACGATCTATTGTTTTTAATAATTTCACTTAATTTGAAAATCCCTTCCTTCATTTCATCGAGTGAAGCATACCCATAGGAGATTCGTATAAATTGTCCTGTTTTTTCAGCATAAATGCTACCGGGATTTAGAAGAATATTGTCGGATAATGCTTTCTCAAATAGCCTTTTTACTTTAAACTCAGGCTTTATTTTCACCCATATGAACAAACCACCATTTGGGATGTCCCACGATGCGTAAGGACTCAAATATTTATCCAGTGCATCTAAAGCAACTTTTCTACGAACCTTAAGTTGTTCTCTTACTTTATCAAGGTGATCATCATAGAAATTACTAGATAACCACTCCGCAGCAACGAGTTGTGAAAGAGTACTTGATCCATAATCGGATTGCATTTTTAAATCTGCTAATCGATTGATGACTGACTCCGAGCCAACTATCCAACCAATTCGTAATCCTGGACTAAGGGTTTTCGATAAACTTCCAACATATAACACATTTCCGTAAAGGTCCATTGCTTTCAGTGGTTTAGGTGGTGGGGTGTCAATCCATAAATCACGGTACACATCATCTTCTATAACTGGCAGCTGCTCTCTTTCACAATAGGCAATTAATTTCTCTCGTCTCTCTTCTTGCATTAAGGCGCCTGTTGGATTGTGAAAGGTTGGAATCGTATATAAAATATTTTTTCCTTTTTCCTTCGTCGGATAAATTGAATCGATGATAATCCCCTCATTGTCCATCGCTAATCCTTGCAACTCCATACCCGCAGACTCAAAAACAGTCAACGAATAAAGATAGGACGGCATCTCTAGCAATACCGTAGAACCTCTTTTTAGTAGTCCAATTGAAATTAAATGTAAAGCTTGGAGCGCACCAGAAACAACGAGAATGGACGACGGAGACGCTTCGACCCCTCTTACCTTTAAATAGTCACTAATGGCTTGCCGTAATTTTATATTTCCTTTTGGCTCTTCATAGCCAAAAGAGGTTAATTGATTCGATACCTTTTGAACAATGACTTTCATCTCTTCTAAAGGGAACATCTCTGGTGATAGCTCCCCTTTACTCAATTGAATAAGATTCGTATTCGATTCCGCTTCGTTAATCTCCTGCACCATAGATACACTGGGTTTATGAATGCCTAAAGTGACATTTTCATTCCAGTTAGTCGAGGATTTCGCCCCCATCAAAGTCCAAGTATTATTGGTGACGACTGTTTCCTTCCCTGCTTTACCTTCTAGTAACCCATCTGCCATTAGTTCCTCTAATGCCGTTATGACTGTACTACGATTAACCTCAAACTGTTTTGCCAAATTACGTTGACTTGGTATGGGACTTCCGATCGCCCACTCCCCTTTAGCAATTTTTTCTTTTATAAAATCAATAATCAATTGATATTTTGGTTTTTTCATATGTACGCTCTTTTCTATACTGGTTGGTTTTTTTTATTTTAACCTGTTGGAGAAATTTTACCAAAATCCTATTAATATTGAAATCATAAATTTAATTGGTTGGATAACGAGGTGTATTCATGTTAAAAACATTAGATCTTAAGATTATTTCCGCTCATTTCATAACAATCATTTTATGGGCATCAGCTTTTCCAGGAATTCGAGTGGCATTAACGGCCTATTCACCTGAGCATATTTCACTTTTACGATTATTAGTCGGCTCATTCGTCTTAATAATCATAGCAGTTATTACAAAAACTCCTTTGCCTGCGTTAAAAGATATCCCCATTATTTTATTACTTGGCTTTTTAGGTTTCACCGTGTACCAAGTAGCACTAAATTATGGAGAACAAACGATTAGTGCCGGGGTTGCAAGTTTACTTGTTTCCACAACTCCTATATTCACTGCTTTGTTAGCTGTATTCTTTTATCGTGAGAAGCTTGGATTATGGGGATGGCTTGGTTCACTTGTTGGTTTTTGTGGTGTAGCATTTATTACAATAGGTGGTTCAACTGAAGGATTTTCTTTTAATACTGGGATTATTATCGTTTTAATAGCATCTCTTTCAGAAAGTATTTACTTTGTTTTTCAACATCGTTATCTAGAAAAATACGGCGCTATCCCCTTTACGATGTACGCCATTTGGTCAGGTACTATTTTTATGTTACTATTCTCACCTGGCCTAAGTGAAGCAATAATGGATGCCCCGTTAAATGCAACATTAGTCATTTTGTATCTTGGAATTTTTCCAACAATCATTCCTTATTTTACACTAGCTTATGTTACTTCGCGAACAGGAGCAGCTGAAGCAACAAGTACGCTTTATTTAACCTCTGTTTTTGCATTTCTTATCGCATGGATTTGGCTTGGTGAAGTTCCGCATTTTTCTGCCATAACAGGTGGTTTGATTACTTTAGTAGGTGTATTTATTGCAAATATAAAGAAAGAAGATATTATGAAAGATGATAAGAATGCGCAGCGTTTACACTAACTGGCTCGATCGCATAATCTTATGTCTCAGTATAATTGCGTCCGGAATGGCTGAAAGAAGTTAAAGTCTATTAGACTCGCTAATCAATAGACTGTTGACAACCTTTTTAGAAGTATTTACTAAGTGCTCACATAACAAGTAGTGCAGTTCAATCCACACAAATAGAAAACCGAGTACTCAAATTTTTATGAGTTAACTCGGTTTCACTTTAGTTTAATTCACTTTTCACCTGCAAAGCAAACTGTTCAATGGCTTCTCTATCCTGATAGATTGTAATACCAATACCAGAACGAGTACATCTATGTGAATAAAATTCTCCTGCATCTATCCAAAATTGAAATTGATAAATCTTTTCGTCAACTAGCTCGCTTTTATTCTCCTGGAGTGAAAATGAAAACGCAGGTTCCGTTGAGTCCCATACACCGACCCTTAAAATTTCATCCCAATTATTTAAAATCAGTATAGATAAAGTTTCAAGGTCACTCCGTAGAACGGGAAATTTAAAATCCAATTGATGTGCACCACAATTGAGGATAATCTTTATATCACTTGAAATAGAATCACTTTCTATATTTAATAATTCAAGACTTACTTTTGAAGCACCATATGATCTATCATATAAAGTGGCCATTTCTACCTCCTAATGAATTACATATGAAAGAAAGGACTTACCTAACTTAAAAAGGATTGTTGACCAATACGATTACTCTCAAATCGTACAATAAAAACCTTCACTATTGATGTGAAAGGCAATTATCGATTTATATACGAAAAAAACTCACTTGAAATAAAAATCCATCGCGTTTTGATAAAGAATTTTCTCAGCTGACTTTGCATCAAACAATTCTTGAATTAGTTCAATATCTGCATAAGCAAAAGGTCTTTTTGCTCGTGTGGACGGTAAGTCTGTGCCGAACATTAACGCCTCTGGATTAACAGCTTGAATTGATTTCAAAGCTTGTTCTACATCGAGCTCTACACGACCAAAACCAGTCGCCTTTACTCGTACACCTTTTTCTACTAGGCGCAACAAATGAGGTAAGCCTTCCTCAGATAACCCTAAATGATCAATTGAAATCGCTGGTAATTTTTCAATCGTTGGTGTAATTTCAGGCAAATCTTTTGCATCGATATATAATTCACTATGCCAACCAGCTAAATCATAGACACGTCTCGCAAAGTAATCGAGCTTCGTTAAATCTTCGGAACCGCCACGTTTCACATTGAATCGTAGTGCGCGAACACCTTTTTATGTAAATCCATAATCTTATCATCTGTCACCGCAAATGGTAGCTGTGTAACTCCACAATATGTAGATTCCATTTTCTCTAAAGCATTCACTAAATAAGCTTGGTCAAATCCTTGAAAAGAACCTGAAACAATTGCACCACCGACAATATTATAAGTCGCTGTTTCTTTTTGGTAATCCTCTACAACATAGCTAGGTGGTACATATCCTTGATTTTCAGTAATAGGGTAATCAAAATCAATAATGTGAAAATGTGCATCAAAAATTCTCATCTTACCGCCTCCTTTCTTTTACGTTATCAAACAAAGAATATAAAGTAAATTTATGATGTTTTATATAAATACATAAGTTTCCCTTATCATCAGCCCGTTCGAATCTTAAAAGTCTTACAAAAATCCCCTCAGTATCACAAATATCGTGAGCCAAAATGAAAGTCAAATATCATTTAGCTACATTAAAATTTAGTACCTTATAAGAGATACTTTAAAGCATTACTCCCAGATGTAATTAACGCTAGCTAACCCGCAGCCAGTATCCATATTGCATAGGGACTCTCTTCTTGTCTTCTCTTGCTTATCCAAAATAATATCATGCTAATTAATAATAAAACCACACCCAGAACTGCCCCTGTAATAATACCTATAATCATTCCCATTTCTTGTTGCCTTCTTTCTTTACATTTTTTATTGTAAACACCAATATTAATTACTAAAACTCTTCGATTTCGATAGTCTTTTGATTCTGCTTTACTTTACTTTACTCTAAATTACATTGCATCTACATTTTCAATATTACGAATACCTATGTACGCAATAATTACTCCAATTGCTGCAAGTCCTAATTGCAGTGGAATGAAGGTTACTAATGATATTTCTGGGTTATAAGCACAAGCAATTGCCACCACAAGTAAAGATGAACCGATTGTAGCCGGAACTGAATGGTTACGCATCCCAAAATACAATGGAATTAAGCTTGTTCCTGTTGCCGCAATAGCAAAAGGAACTATGTTTATGACTTCTCCAATAAACTGGTTTGCAGTTATTGTAAATGGAACGAAAGGAAAATAAATATTAATGATCGAAAAAAGACCAGCTACAACGATATTTGACAACATCATAGTCATTAAGGTTAAAAAAGCGATCAAGGCCAGTTTACTAGCAATCAATTTCTTACGACTAAACGGATAAGTGAACATAATCAAAATTGTTCTGTTTTTATACTCTTCAATAACTAGTTTTGCAATTAATACAGAGGCAAACACAATAAACGTTGCCCTCACACTTGCACCAATTAGTACATAAACATCTTCATATGTTGAAATGGGTATATCCCCTTCTCTTTGTGCTATATAAACTACGAAACACACTACTGCAGTTATAATGATGTTTGCAATAATCGCACCTTTTACATACCAACCTAAGTTATATTTCTTCATTTCCAACTTCAGTAATTGTAGCATAGAACCATCTCTCCTTATTGCATGATAATATAAACAATACTCATTATGTTGAATATTGGTAGACCATAACTATTCTTGTATTTATCAATTATTAAACGTATAGTTAAAATAATAGTCACTGTTGTTTTGATAAGAATATTCAATAATGGCATTAGTCCGCTCCCATCTTTAAATCCCCACGACAAAAGTTCAACAGGATAGGAGGCCGCCACAAAACAAATGATTATTTCTATAAAATAGTTAGATAATCGATATTTTTTCCATCCTAGTTCCATCGATTTAAGCATGGATTTTCTCTCCGTTCGTTTATTTAAGAAATACTTCCAAAAGAGCTATGTTTTTTAAGAGTATCTGATATTAATTGATATCCTTTTAGCACTCTTAATCCGTAATAGAATTTCCCCCTTTCATGTACTTTAATTGTACGAATCGATCATCTCTTTTTTCTTACTCATTCCTTACAAAATTATTAATTGTAATAAACTAATACAATTGGTAAGCAGTTCTAACTTTGCTGATTTAATTTGTTGGAAAATCTGAAAAAGAAAATTTGATTCGTTTTAAAGCGAGAGAAACGATATAATAAAAAAATACCCGGCTCAATTTAATGAGTACCTGGTATCTTGGGTTTACCTTATGACATTGAAAAGTTTACATTTATTGAATAGCACGTCGTTCTGAATAAAGCATTTGGAGTCGAGTTATTTGTTAAGACAGAAGTATTTAAATTTCTTTACCCAATTCAAAATGATTATGTATTCTCTATTAGGCTTTTACCTGAGTATTAGTAGCAATATAAACACCTACCAGCACCATCACCATCCCAACGATTTGTATCAATGTAATTGAGCTGCCGTACGCAATAACTGCAAGTAATGTTGCGACTATAGGCGTTAAGTTTAAATACAAGCTTGCTTTACTAGCTCCTAAGCTCTCTACACCTTTGTTAAAAATAACATAGCCGATCAATGTCCCACAAACGACCATATAAAACATTTCAATCCAACTTTGAACCGACATATTAACTACTTGATCCCAACCACCTTCAAATACCGTGCTAATCGCTAGGAAAACAGCACCAGATAACATCATAATAGTATTCGATAGCATTACTGGTATACCTTTAAGAATTGATTCACCTATTAATGCATAAATAACTCCGCATAAAAGTGCCCCGACAAAAAGAATATCTCCTAAGTTAAAAGAAAGAGAAAACAAATCAGAAAGCGACCCTTTGACAATAACAATAATTACTCCAATCATCGATAAAGCTAAACCTGTTCCAGATTTGTTACTCCATTTTTCTTTACCTAATAAGACTGCCCCTAACATAGTGAATGCAGGCATCGCAGCTATAATTAACGCACCATTTGTTGCTGAAGTATACTTCAATGCCGTGAAGAAAAGAGCATTGTAACCGAAAATTCCGATAAAGCCAATAAATAATAAGCCTTTCCATTGATTTCTGATTACTTGCCACTGCCATTCTTTCTTAATTGTTATGAATGTAACGAGTATTATTCCTGTTATGCCAAAACGTAGTGTAGCTGCAACAAGTGGTGGAACTTCCGTAATGACATGCTTCGCTGTCGCGAAGGCCCCACCCCAAAACAAAGGAACGAGCAGCATTAATAAATACATATTTCTCGATTGATTTTTGTTCTTATTCCCCATGATTTAAATCCTCCTAAACATTCGAATAATGTTTGTGTGTTTAAGTTTTTAAACATACGAACATTGTTTTGTAAAAAAGAACAAATCAATAGCTTTGCTCAATAGTTTGAATTAGCTCTTTGATTTGTTTTAGAAACTCGTTAGAACTCAATGAATAATATTTTTCATTCCCATTTCGGTTAAAAGTAACTAAACCTGCTTGTCTTAAAATTTTCAAATGATGGGAAACGGCTGGTCTAGAAAGCTCTATTCTTTCTGTTAATTGATTTACATTCAGGCTATCATGTGTGAGTAATAGCATGATAATTTGTTGACGATTTTCATCACCAAGTGCTTGGAAAATGGGGGTTGATAATTTAAATTTTTCTAAAACTTGTTCTTTGTTATTGCAATTAAAATTCTCCATAATTCCCATCCCTATGTTTAAATTTTTAAACATATTTAATTTAAATTAAAAAACATAATTTGTCAAGATACTCTTTATTTACTCTATGAAACCCTTTTAGAAAACTATTTCCAAATGGTTACAGCAATACAGCTTTTTAAAGCTCCATTCATCAAAAAAAGCTAGGCTCACAAAAGATTTGTGAATACCTAGCCGTTTTTATGCGTGTTCATTTGTTAACCATGACATAACTAGGTTACCACATCATTCTCAACAAATTCTGAACAAATCATGAAATTCTCTATTTTTTGGTCTTATAATGTATATTTGTTTTACTACGACAAATGACATCGAGAGTGCCTTCTATTCATTTAGCTTTCAAGTCACAATGCATTTTTACTCATTACTTTCAACCTTCAGCCTTTTAGATGGATATTTTATAGCACTTATTTTTCTATAAAATACGTATCGTACTCTTCCTTCAACACATAACCTAACTTTTCAGCTAACTTAACTGATGGAGAATTTGCCCCATCCCAGTTCGGGTAAATTCGTTGCTCTAAACAGTCTAAAATTAGGGAGGCAGCTGCTGCCGCCCCTAAACCTTTACGTTGGTGTCTTTCGTCAGTTGCAATTTCAATTTCAATGCCAGCATCATATATACTAAAAGAAGTTGCACCGCAAACTGGAGCATCTTTATACGTAATACAATAGCCAATGCCACGCGCCAAAAAGTCATCATATGACTCAAACTGACTGAAAAAATCTTCAGAAAGTGTTGAAAATGCAGAGTGATTGATAATTGTAGCATTTATTTTTTGTAGCTTATAATCTTCTGGTAAATCATTAATTAATTGTTTTAATTTCTCTTGATTAAAATGAGTCATGTCTCTTTTAAATCGATAGCGCTTAAATTTATGTGCCTGTTCTTTGTACTCAAGCTCAATACTATTTTTCCATTCATCCGTATTTACAATAACTAATGGATAGTCAGGTAAATTGTGTAATAATTCCTTGGTACCTGGTACACCTGCATCTCCTGCATAAAAAACAAATATACCTACGATAATTTGAGCTACTTTCGGATTTTCTAAACTATCAACATAAGCAGTTCCCATATGTCTCTGTAGATACGACTGAACTAATGTATCTTCTACGCTTTCAAATATCTTAGTTACGTGTTCTACTAGCGACCCTTTTACCTCATAAATCATACATAATCTACTCCCTTATACGTTTTTAGTACATAATAAAAAACCTCGTGTTCTGCCCTTCAGCAGTCACAAGGTTTCATCCACGTTTAAGAGAGTATACGTCTAGTTTACAACGTACACAAACAGTGAGGGAAATTGGACAAACTGAATGGCAAGAACTTGTTTACACGTTTGTTTGACATTACCCATCACCCTCTTCCTTCATTTTTTTCTAATATATAGGAAAAACACAAAAAAGTCAATTGACCAAACATTTTTTAGCTCCTAAACTTAGCAGATGGAATATCAAATCTATACGTTGTAGCCATTGTACCATCTTTTGAGACTCCCACGACTAAAGTCGCAAGCCCTATACCTTATGGTATGACGGGTGGGATTCTTGAATGACTACGCGTTCGCAGTCCATTTCTGTTTTGAACAGCCTTCAAGACGAGGGGATCTCATTACCCTTCCTAAGACAGTGCATATAGCATCTTAGGCTGATTGACTGTTACCATCAATCACAGGTGCATATCGAATATTCATTGCACCGACTAAATCACGATGTTTTTCGAATCCACATTTACACTTATATATTCTATCTTGTGCCTTATTCTTTTCGGAACATTTCGGGCATGTTTGACTTGTGTACGCAGGATTCACAAATTCAACTTTAATACCTACTAGGATCGCTTTGTACGCAATGAATTGAGCAAGACGATAGAATGACCAGTTGTGCAGATTCTTTTCGTTTTTACGGCTTGTTCTTGCCGTCTGCCTGATGTTCGTTAGTTGTTCTAAGCGAATGACAGAAACATTATTTTCTTTAGCGAAATTAACAATCGCACGACTAACCTTATGGTCTTGGTTTTTCATGTATCGCTGTTCTTTATCATCAAGATTGCGAATAGCATTTAATTTCTTTAATTTGCCTAACTTCTTACGTTTGGATTTAAACTTACGTCTGACAGATTTATTTTGTCTACCCTTTCCAAAGAAACGAGCGCTTCCATCTTCTGTCACTACAACAGCAGGGACTTTCAAACCCAAATCTACCCCCATTATCTTTATTCCTGTTTTTTCACTTGTAGGAATGGTGACAGATATTTGTGCCATCCATTTATTCGCTTTTTTCGTGATACGAAGAGTACCTAATTTGTGTTTCAACAAATCAAAATTGCGGTTTTCTTTATCGACCAACAAAGCACGAATAGGTGTTTTAATTGTCTTACCATCCATCATGATGGGCATTGAAATGTGCGTGAAATCAAAAGAATAGTTTTGGTTATTCCAAATACACACTGGCTTCTTTAACACAGGAACAACCTTGAATTTATTTTTCTTCACTTTCTTAAACACACTTTTAGCGTCTTTAATCGCTTGGTTTTTAACAGCACTTGGCAGGTCGGCAGAAATATCCTTGCTTGATTTCTTTGTACTTTTCTTTTCTGCAACCATTTCAGAAACAAGGGAATTGATTGTATACACATACGATTGACTCATATTCTGCAAAATGGAAGCCTGTTCTTTTGTAGGAAGCAGTTTGACTTTTACAGTTATTGTTTGCGACATTGTTCTTCACCTCAATCTCTAATTAATCTAGCTTTTTTACTCTTCTAAAATTGCTTCTCTAATTATCAACCATGAACTGAGATGTTGGTTTTATTGAATTTTCAGTCTTTAAAAGATTGCGCAAAACCACAATTACTACATTTAACTTGCATAGTATTCCCCCTTGTTTTATGTTGTTCCACATAATGCTTGATGATTTCACTCGATACGTTTCCTGCGGTAGATACAAAATAGGAACGTGTCCATTGGCTTGGCAAATGTTGAAGATGAGGAAATTCCTCTCTCAACTTAAATTTATCAGCTTTATTTATAAATGCAACATACATACAAAAAAGTGCGGAATTTTCGGATACTTGAAGTACCACAAACCTTTCAGTTTTTTAGTAGCACTCCGTATCCGACCTCACTCTCATCCCACACCTGAAGGATCGAGCTTTCCCGTTCGAAAATCTGTAAATCTTCTATTTGCGAGTCCTGAATAATTCTTTTCTTGTATTCACTTTTTTAATGTTTGAGCTCTTGGACCATACTCGAAAGCTTCATAAGCGTTTTCCAATTTCGAACAGTTGCTGGAATTTCAAGCTTTTTTAGATTATTGCCTAGTTTGGAATTTCGAATGCTGTCAAAAAGTAAAAGATACACATCCCTTCCATTTATGACACTAAGTTCTCTTTCGTTTGCTAGAGATAAAAACTTGTCGCTATTGACCTTCGAAGGAGTTGCCGGTAACAAAGCAACATGCAAGCATTCCCCCTTACATGATTGCTCCGCTTCTGAAATCTCCTGATTTGAAAAAGGGGATTGATTTACAATCTGCTGTATTTCCTCTGCTGTCCTAATGACAACAACACTAGAGATCCCAAAATCCTCTTTAATTTTATCGTGAATTTTCGTTTGCAAAAGCTCCTCAGTTTCGTCAGATTCAAAAAGGATGTTTCCACTTTGGATATAAGTCTTTACATTATGTAATCCTAGTTGCTCAAGAGAACTTCTTAACTCTGCCATGATTATTTTATTGTGCCCGCCTACATTAATTCCTCTAAGTAATGCAATATATATAGTCATACTATCCCGCCTTTCCATTTACTATTTATTTACTAATAATAGTTACATCCTTATATTGCTTTAAAGGCTTATCCTCTAGATAATCAATAACCATTTCATTAAAAATATCTCGGCGCAATCAGTAACATATTATTTCAGATTAGTTTCTAAAACATAACCATTGCTCCAAGTACCTATAAGTAGTAATTCATCATTTTTACTAAATTCTGCGAAACAAGCATAAGAAAATGTTTCTACTAAAATAACCTGTAAATCATCAGAACGTACAATCAGAACCTTTTTACTATAAGCTAATACAATGAATAAGCCGTTATCAGACAGATGGATATGTGTGAAGTACCCGATATCATCTAATTTTTCATCCTTTAATAGATTTTTTCTCATCAATATTTTATTAAATTCTGCATTCACTATGATTAAGTTATATTTTTCCACTAAAATATATACCTGATAAACTGGATTATAAATCAATGTATCCCAAAAAAGCTCGTCTGGAAAGCTAATTAACGAAGTATAAAATGTACCATTTTTTTCAGTGACTTTTAGTACTTTAAGTTCATCATATAGTTCATTTTCAAAAGCTATTGTAAATAGATGCGCATTTTCACTTTGTATATGATGATGGTATCTCATATATCTGATAGGCTCTTCGAAATTAGTCAAGACATTAATTTCTCCATTTTCTGTATTGATAGAAGCTAATTGAATATCTGCTTTTATTCTTATTTCATCAAGAATAATAAAGGGGTTAGTAGTTAAAGCAAAATTCCCTTCAGTCAGATGTATAGCTTTATTCGATTGAAATATAGCAACTAAACTAAATTCAGTCGTTTCATAAACATACACCGTACCAGTAGTTCTTTTAATAAATAGATATTTATCATCAGCAGAGAATTTTATCTCACCAGGATTTTTAGGTTTAGGAATCTCCACCACTTTCTCCCAAGAAATAGTGTTATAAACAATCGTCTTTCCGCCCATTGTATGACATAATAGTTGATAATCATTTGAAAGACATAGCTGAAACGAAGTTTAGAATTTTTTAATGGTGTTCAATTTAAACATTATGTAGAAAACCCCTAAATAAATTATTTTATATAGAATCATCATAACACAACTATAATTCCCTCATTCCTTATTGCACTATCCTCTGTTTGTGGAATAAGAAAAGGAATTAAGAAGTAACAATTTCTACGTACAGACCATAAAAAAGAGCTTATATCTTTTATTACTTAGATATAAGCTTTTCTTATCAAGTCCGAAGGGATCAATGTATATTTAATTTTATCTGAGTGCCCTTGAATGTTCTTTTTTATCGATACGAATCATGTGTAGGTTGAAACAAGTCTTCTTCAGAATTTCTAACAACAGAAAAGTGTTCGACATTGTAATGACCATGAAGTGTATTATTATGATGCTTGATAATTTGTTCTGCACTTAAAACATCACTGTCCGTTGTTGAATGCCCATCACCAACTAACGTGACATCCAAACCGCTAATAGTTGCAGTTCTTACTGCACTATCGATACAGTACTGCGTCGAACAGCCCATCACAACAACATGTTTAATGTCATGACTTTGTAAATGAGTTAAAAGTTCAGTCCCATGGAAACAATTCGTTGCTTTTTTATCGAAAATCTTCGCTTCCTTAGGTACGCTAATGCCATTATGAATACCGAACCCTGTCCCTTTACCTTCAGCAACATCAAGATCCCTTACAAAGACGACTGGAACATTGGCTCTTCTTGCTTTGTCAATGACTAAATTTATATTTCTAATAAGCTGTTCCTTCTTAAAAACAGCCCTTTCTTTCTCATTACCATCCATTAATTCTTGCTGAGCATCAATAATAAGTAGTGCTTGATTCAAAAAATTTTCCCCTTTCAATTTGAGGAAACGCTATATAATTATTTTTTAGTTAGACGATTTCCCCTTTTTGTTTATCACGGTGCTAACATAATTTTTGTTCATAATATCTACCCCCTAAAATGAAATTGTCATTTAAGAATTAATATTATCATATTTTCCACAAAAAGTAATAATAGGCAAATCAGAACATTTCAATCTCATCACCAAAACATGTGGTGATAACCACATTTCATTAGTTTTTAACACTATTACATTGCTTAAGTATATAATCCATACATTGAATAGTGTCATCAATGCGTTGTTTTTTCGAATTACAATAGCGTTTATTAGAACCTTCTCGAATACTGATGGCTTCGTTAATAATATTGTGATATTCTTCTGGTAAATGATGTGTTGCATATTTACAAGCATCAACTTTCGAAACAATATCATGTTCTTGCAGTGTATAAAATTGCCGTAAAACCCCTGTTATTGACCACTCTACTTCTGAATCAACTAAATTTTTTGGTATTAAAAATGCTTTATATTTTTTAATTTTTTCCAATCTACTCGACCAATAACTGTTCATATTTTCTAAAACATAATCATCAAGCACTCTTTCATCTACACTGAAGTTATATGTAGCTACATCTGCCCCTAAAATGGTAATCCCTTTATTTTTTAATATCCACCAAGTAATTGGGTTAATATGATCATTACTCCAATTTGTTTTACCTTCGTTGACGTTTAAACAACCATTTACCTCACTCTGTTTCTTGCCAATATCCTCAACAAGTAAATAACATCCATCCATCCCTGTATTCTTGTATTTTCGATTTAATTCTTTGTGAAGAGCCGATATTACTTTCGCATCTTCTTCGGTTAAGGATCTATTAACAACTGCAATAAAGTCGATATCACTAGAACCGTTTATGTAAGCGTTAAGAGCAATTGAGCCATGTAAATAGAACCCTTCAAGCGTATCCGGTATTTTATTTTGAAATAGGGTAGTATATTCATTTAAAATTTTTTGAACCTGAATAGAAACTCTAGAATCCATAAAAACTCTCCTTTTAATCAAATAATACTTATATTACCAAAACACCAACTATATTTTCCATTATTGATACTAATATGATTATCATCAAAACGTATTGTTGATTTCCATTCCGACTGGGCGCTTTCTTTGGGGACGTCCGATGAGCCTCAAGGAGTCGCCCATTCCCCACTTCAATTAACTTAATTACATAGCATACGTTTTAGACAAAGGTTATCTATACTTTTGATAATGAATCAACATTGTATCGATTCATTTATTTTCTTATAAAACTTAAATAGAACACTAATCAATTCGAACTCGGCCCTGTAACGACGTATCTTTTGGAAATTCATTGGGTATTCTAGTGATTAGATAAGGAGTGGGAGAATTTGTACACAGGTTATATACAAGTAGGTGTTCAAACGATTATTAGTTTTTTTGTTCTTCTGACACTTACGAGGTTTCTAGGTAAAAAACAACTAAGTCACTTAACTTTCTTTAACTACGTAACTGGTATTACAATTGGTTCAATGGCAGCCAATATGGTAGTTTTAAAAACAATTGTATACACAAAATTTTTAGTAAGCTTAATTGTTTGGTGTGCGCTTACTACTTTAATTAGTTACATCGCTCTAAAATCCGGAAAAGCAAGAACATTACTTGATGGACAACCGACAATTGTGATTAAAAAAGGAAAAATAGATAGAAAAGCTTTAGCAAATACTAAAATAAATATTGATGACCTTACGATGATGATTAGACAATATCAAGTTTTTTCAATTACAGAAATTGACTATGCAATATTAGAACCAAATGGCATGCTTAGTATTTTGAAAAAGCCTGAATTTCTAGGCACACAAAAGATCGATTTAAAAATCTCTCCTTCATCTCCAGCTTTTATCCCCATTGAAGTGATCACAGATGGTAAGCTATTGAAACGAAATTTACTGGAAGTTGGAAAAAGTAGAGAATGGCTAGATAGCGAATTAAAAAAAGCACATATAAAAACAATCGAAGAAGTATTTTATGCAGAAATTCAACCGAACGGTAAAATATTTATCCAAAAATTTGATTAAGGAGATTTCTAAATCTAATGGCTTATCGGTACTGAAAACTTGACAAAAAAAGTTATTTATGCAATAATTTACTTTTAAATAATTTATCTGTAAAATAGGATTCTCCTGGCCAGGAGAATCCTATTTTTTTTGAAGGAGTGTATTTGCATGAACAAAGGTGAATCCAGTTTAACTTCATTAATCTCAGCTTTTAGTAGAGCCTATCATAGTCAATTTGATACCCCTAAAATTTTTGATGACTATCTAGCTCAAGAATTAATCACACAACAAGAGTTCCATGACATTCAAACAAATATGGTACAAGGCATCCAGTTTTTTAACAAAGAAATCGCAGAAAAACTAAATGGACAAACTGAAGAGCTATTAAAATGGATTGTGCAAACACAGCTCTCCCCCACACCCTTGGCGCGTGCAGCATATTGTGAAAAAGTTTTACTGAATGAAGTTTTGCTGGGTTTACAGCAATACGTCATACTCGGTGCAGGGTTAGATACATTTAGCTTAAGAAACCCGGAATTTGAAAGCATTTTGGAAATCTTTGAAATTGATCACCCTGCAACGCAAGAATTTAAAAAGAAAAGATTAGCTAAAGTTAATTTAAAGCTTCCAAGTAATGTACATTTCGTTTCGATGGATTTCACAAAAAAGTTTTCATATCAAAATCTAATGGATAGCGGCTTTGACAATAAAAAAACTTTCTTTAGTCTACTAGGTGTTTCCTATTATTTAACGAAAGATGAAATTTCAAGTTTAATTGATCACTTGTTTGCCAATGTACCAACAGGAAGTTCGATAATGTTGGACTATGCAGATGAAAAACTATTTAAAGAACAAGGAATTTCAAATCGAGTAAACAACATGGTAAAAATGGCTGCAGCAGGTGGTGAACCGATGAAATCATGTTTTACTTATGAAGAAATGGAAAAAATGTTAGAGAACTCAGGTCTGCTTATTTACGAACATCTATCGCCAGATACAATTAATGAGCTTTATTTTGACAATCGAAAAGATTATTTAACAGCCTTTGAAACGATTCACTACGTCCATGCTGTGAAAAAATAAGTTAAGTTCGGAGGAATCAAATGAAATTTTATCAATTGTCCAAAGAAAATGGCAAAAATATAACACAGTTTAAGTCAAGTTTTATTATGTCTCGTATTATCAAAACTGAAGCATCAGCTAGTCTCGGGTGTATGTATTTAGAAGAAAACGGTGTTATTGGCTATCATCAAGCGGTAGTTCCCCAGCTTCTCTTAATTATAGAAGGCGAAGGATTTGTAAGAAATGCACAGGAGCAATATTATCAAGTTCAGCCTGGAGATGCAGTTTATTGGGAAAAGGGTGAATGGCATGAAACTAAAACGGATAAAGGATTAACCGGCATCGTGATAGAATCTGAACAATTAAATCCCGCGGCTTTTATGCCTTTAAAGTGACTTACTAATATTATCAATTATGCCTCAACATAATTGCGTCCGGAATCGGCTTTGTGCTTGGGCCTGCACGATGCAGGTCAGTTAGCCGTTATCGCATGGATGCGATGGTTTTAGGCTAACATCCTTTAATCACTCCTTTCCGATTCCGTGACATCCGCCGGAGGCTTTAACTTCTTTCAGCGACCCGCTGAAGGAAGTTAAACTATTTCTCAGGCAATTAACTATGCAAGAATAACATCGTATCATATGTTAGTAATGTAAGATTGGTTTAGTCTTACACCTCCGAAGCTTTGTTACTAAGGGTCACTTAGAATAATTAAGTGGCCCTCTATAAGTTTTCTGTTCAGGAAATAGTGTTTTTATATAGTTTATTGACAAACTCTTAGAGTATTTCTATCTCGATCATACAAGATAAAATTTCGTCTCTCCTTCTCTATCATTCCCCAACTCCAAATAATTGTCTGGGAAATTTAGTGAAATCGGAATAAATATCACTTCTACTCCTTTCAATATGGTTTACTCTCCATCCTTGTAACTCTCCATGAACGCTGGGTTTGTAAAGTAACGTTGGAAATGACTAGACTCAAATTCGAGTTCTAGTCACTTGATTTATTATATTTCAATTATTATTCACTATACTTGAATGTTTTTAAGGAAATGATAAGTGTCACGGCTAAGCATCCCGATAAAAGAAGTAAAGATTCTCCCCATGTACTAAAATTATTTAGAAACGCGGCTTTAATTCCATTTACAAACCATTCAAATGGATTTACCAGACTAATATATTGTATAAGGTTTGGCGCTTTTTCCATTGTATAAAATGCATTACTACAAAGTAGCATTGGTATCATCAGTACGTTTGCAGTCATACTTAAATGCCCCTCGTTTTTCACGAGACTTGAAATAAAAAAGCTTAAAAAAACAAAACTTAATGAAGCTATTAGGATAATCGGTGTCATATATAAGAGGATTTTAAAAGTAAAATTCAGTTGATTGATAACGATAGCGAATAAAAGCACGATGTAAGATAAGATAATCGCTACTATAGCCCATGCACTAGAAATACTGACGATATATTTCCATAATGGCATTGGTGTAGCGTGAAGTAAATTATAAACCCCTCTTTTTCTTTGCGATAATGCTATAAAAGCAGTGGTCATAAATGAATAGAAAAATACACTAATGGCAATGATTCCTTCTACATAATTTCCTGCATAACTCGGTAAAAATATCCTTAACGCAATAATCGCAGCAAATGGCATTAATATTGACCAAAAGAGTAAATACATATCCTTTATGCTAGACTTCAAATTTAATACGAAAATAGCCTTCATCTTCTCGCACCTCACTTCGTTAATTCAAAAAATAATTCTTCTAAATTTTGCGTTTGGTAATGCTCCATTAAACTATCAGGTGAGCCATTTGCCATTATTTTTCCGTGATGCATAACCAAAACTCTGTCAGCTACATTCATTACTTCCAACATATCGTGGGAAGAAAATAACACGGCAACCCCGCTATTTTTCAATCGTTTAATGATCTGTTGAATTTCTCTTTGGCCTCTAGGATCCAATCCAGCAGAAGGTTCATCCAAAATTACTAGTTTAGGGTTATGCAAAGTTGTCACGATAATAGCTAGCCGTTTTTGCTGTCCTAATGACAGTTTGATAGCTGGCGTTTTTTTGACCTGCAATAAATCAAAAGCAGCGAGTTTTTCATCAATATCATTTTTTGTTAGTGAAATTCCATAGAATGCCCCAAATAATTTCACATTATCCTCTACAGAATAACCTTCAAAAAAAGGGGTTGATTGAAGCTGCGCACCTATTTCCTTTTTGTAGTCGGATGTCCAGTATTCAATCGTTCCACTGTCCTGCGGAATAATGCCAAGAAGCATACCGATCGTTGTAGTTTTCCCAGCACCATTTGTGCCCACTAAAGCTATTACCTCCCCTTCTTTAATGGCAATATTTATATGATCAACGACACATCTAGCTTTATAACTTTTCGTTAATTGACTAGCGCTAATGAGTTCTTTCACATTATCTCCCCTTACTTAACATTGTATATTCAACATTGAATATATGGCTAATTTTTAACTCCCTCATTCGAGAGAGTCACTTTTTTTCATAATTTCAATAGCTTGATGTACAAATTTTGATTGTACTTGAACAATTTCAAGCATATTATCAAATGCTAGTTGTGTTAATGCTGGTAGTTCTCCTTGCATAGCAATTAATTTCGCCTCATAGCCAGCATTGATCGCCTTTTCTTCTTGTTCCAAAATTATTTTCTGCTTTTCTAATGCATTCACCGCTTTAGCTTTTGGCAGTTTAAATGCAAAGGAGACACCAGAATATAAAGTTGTAGGATAAACTACAGAGGATTTTTCAAGAGCCTCGATAATTAATTCTTGCTCATGTGCCCTGCCCTTTTCAGTAATTTGGTAAATTGCTTTTTGTCTGTGACCTGTGGATTCAATACTAGCCACCTCTATATAGCCATCTTTTTCAAGTTTCTTCAAAGCATTATAGATCGAGCCGATTAGCACACCACCCCAGCGTTCAGCGTCGCTTAATTCAAGCATTACTTTAATATCATAGCCAGTCATTGGTTTTAGCCCCAACATAGCAAGAACTAATAGTCTTGTCATAATAATCACCTTTTTATATTCAACGTTGAATAAATTGAATATAACGGTTCTGCATTTTTTTGTCAATAATTTTTTATTTATTATTGAAATGTTGCAAAAAACAAAATATATTACAATAACGTTTTTTATGATAAAATATATGATATTGCGCCATCAAGGGGCATGAACCAATTCAGGCTGTAGCAAATTTATTTGCTACAGCTTTTCTTTTTAAATAAATTTAGATATATATCCCGCATTAGAAAAATAAAAAATGGGACTGCACTCTTGCATCTATAATTTTCTAATTATCCTTGCAATTTAATCAAATAATTTACTAAGATTATTATTAACTGGCCAGGCGTTTTGTAAAAATTCATTAAACGTTAGTATATTCGGTTCATTTGAGCGAACTTTTAAATTAATGGCTGATGTAATGATAGATTCTGAAACATGTTGGAGGATGCTGATCGAACCATCCTGTATTTCATTCTCAATAGCATTTTGACCTAAAATCGCATAGCCTGTTCCGTTCAACACGGCACGCTTTATCATCTCATCACTTCCACCAACCATAATAGTGGACTGAGGTTGAAATTCGGCTTTTTTGAAGTATTGTTCAATGATATTACTGAAACTACAATGATAGTCATAGGAGATAAAGGTATCTTCACATAGAATTTCTTGAAAACTTCTTTCTTTACTAATTCTAGAAGAAGCAACTAAATAAGCCTTTTCCTCTTCTAAAAAAGTTTTACTAATATCAATATCATTACATTCATTCGCAATAATAGCAATATCCGCTACGTGGTCTCTTACACTTTTAATAGCATGTATACTATTTAATGGTAGAAGACTTATTTTCACAGTCGGGTAGATTTCCAAATAAGCTTTTACAATCGGTGAAAGATGTTGAGTACAATAATATTCTGAGGCAGCAATGGTCAGAATGCCAGACGGTCCATGTAGCTCTTCCATGTCTTTTTCTATCTTATCTATAAAGATAAATAAGTTATCGACATGGTCTTTTAGCTTTTTTCCAGCAGCTGTTAGAAGAGTCTTTTTACCAACTCTTGTTAATAGAGTGTGCTTCAGTTCTTTTTCTAAAGATTGTATTTGTAGTGTAATAGTTGGCTGTGTATACCCTAATCTTTTGGCAGCCTTTGTAATATTTAATTCTTCTGCGACCACTTGAAAGGTTTTCAAATTCCTTAGTTCCATTTAATCACCGTCTACTTTCCCCTAATTCCTACATATTAAATCTGTATTTCTATTATAAAGTAATAATTACCCTTCTTCCATTTAAGAAATTATGAGTGTTATGCAAGGTCGATGTAGATGTTTTTTTATCTCTATCCTTCTTTATCAACTATTAAAATTTTTTATGGTAGGCATTTGACGTTTTTTCTGAATTGAGAGAAAATTCCTTCAACACCAATGAAATGGGGATGAGATTATGATTGATTGGAAAAACATTAACGAAGAAGGCCTATTAGCACCCACAATGGCGAAGGATTTTCCGAATCTGCAGGTAGTAAAATCTGAGGGATTATTTTATATAGGAGTAGATGGTAGAAAGTATCTAGACTTTACTTCTGGTATTGCTACAGAAAATACAGGGCATAGACATCCAAAGGTAATTACAGCTATTAAAGATCAAGTAGATCGTTTAGTTCATGGTCCTATCGGTATTATTAATTATGATTCAATTATTCTATTAGCTAAGAAATTGAGAGAGATTTTACCAGAGCCATTAGATTGTTTTTTCTTTGGAAATAGCGGAGCAGAAGCAATCGAAGGTGCAGTAAAATTAGCAAGACATGTAACCAAGAGACCTTACGTTGTTTCTTTCCTTGGAGGATTCCATGGCAGAACGATGGGAGCGTTGAGTCTTACTACATCAAAAAGTAAATACAGAAGGAATTTACCGGTTGGAGCAAACATGACATATCAATTACCTTATGCTCAATTAACGGAAACACCAGAAGGTTTAAACCATAATGAATATTGGTCAAATCATGTTGAAAAAGATTTTGAACGTTTATTTAATCATCAAGTGTCTCCAGATGAAGTGGCAGCTGTTATTTTAGAGCCTGTTCTAGGAGAAGGCGGTTATGTGATCCCGCCAAAGGCATGGTTACAAAAAATAAGAGAAATCTGTGACCGATACGGAATTTTATTAATCTTCGATGAAGTTCAAACTGGTTTTGGTCGAACAGGTGACTGGTTTGCGGCCAATCGATTTGGTGTGACACCAGATATTATGGCGATTGCAAAAGGAATTGCCAGTGGCTTGCCCCTTAGCGCAACTGTAGCTTCACAGGAGTTAATGGAACAATGGACAATTGGTAGTCATAGTACTACATTTGGCGGAAATCCTGTCGCATGTGCAGCTGCATGCGCTACAATAGACGTTTTAGAAGAAGAAGGTTTAGTGGAAAATGCTAGAATATTAGGTGACTATGCATTAAATAAATTAATACACTTAAAAGAAAAACATCACACGATTGGCAATGTTCGTGGAATTGGTTTAATGCTAGGAATTGAAATTATTCATCCTGTTACCCTAGAACCAAATGGTCAGGGCTTAATGAAAATCCTCGAGAAGTGTCTGGACAAAGGGGTTATTTACTATTTGAGCGGTAATAAGGGAGAGGTAATTCGAATGATGCCTCCATTAAATATAGATAAGGAACATTTAGACTTAGGAATTTCCTTGCTTGACGAAGCGATTACCGAATACGAATTAGAGTTAAGTTTCGGGGGTGAATAAATGAATACACTAGATACTTTTGTTCTTCTTCTATATTTTGGTGTCCTAATGATTATCGGAATAATAGGAGTTAAAAAAGCGAAATCTGAAAAAGATTTTGTCCTCGCAGGAAGTCGTTTAGGGTACTACAGCCATGTCGGCTGTTTAGCAGCTGTTATTATTGGTGGTGCAGCTACTATGGGTTCCACGTCATTAGGTTATAATTACGGGGTTTCTGGTCTTTGGTTTGTTTCGATGATGGGCTTTGGTATAGCTGCCTTGGGTCTTTTCGTCGTTAATAAAATTGGCGGTTATGAGGTTTTTACTATTAGTCAGTTACTCGGAAAGCGCTTTGGAGAAGGAACTCAGCTTATCAGTGCTATTGTTACAGCCATCTATACCCTTATGGTCGTAGTAACACAAGTAATTGGTATGGGAAATGTTATTCACGTGTTATTGGGCTGGTCCCTTATTCCTTCTATGATTATTGGCGGAGGGATCGTGCTCTTTTATACAATCTTAGGTGGAATGTGGAGTATTACCTTAACCGATATTATTCAATTTATAGTAATGACTATTGGTGTATTTTTTATTATGTTCCCGTTTAGCGTAAACAGTGTCGGAGGTTTAACAGCTCTATTTAGTAGTGTGCCAGAAGCACATCTTAGCCTTACAAATATCGGCTGGGATCGTATCTTCCAATACTTTTTATTGTACTTCTTTGGTTTAATGGTTTCTCAAGACATCTGGCAGCGTGTATTTACAGCGAGAAGCCAAAAGGTAGCGAAAAGTAGTGCCATATCGGCCGGTCTATACAGTGTTTTATATGGTTTAGTACTAAGCATTGTAGGTATGTGTGCACATGTGCTACTTCCAAATTTAGGAGACTCTCAATCAGCGTTTACTAGCCTTGCATTAGAAATTCTCCCACCAGGCTTGTTGGGGCTTGTTCTTGCTAGTGTTTGTTCTGCACTTATGTCAAATGCTTCGGGTGCTATTTTTGCCTCTGCGACCCTAATCACTAACGATATTATTAAGGTATACGTAAAAAAAGATATGACTGATAAAGATATCATCAATACATCACGAATTGTCATACTTGGCTTAGGTGTGTTAGCAATCATTTTCTCAGTATGGATTCAAAACATACTAGTGGCATTAGATATGGCCTACGCAATTTTATCAGGTGCTATCTTCGTACCACTCATCATTGGTCTCTATTGGAAGCGTGTAACAAGTAAAGCTGCTTTCTATTCTATTATTGCTAGTTCACTAGTTATCTTTA
This sequence comes from Lysinibacillus sp. NPDC093216, assembly GCF_050280325.1. Classification (NCBI taxonomy): domain Bacteria; kingdom Bacillati; phylum Bacillota; class Bacilli; order Caryophanales; family Bacillaceae; genus Lysinibacillus; species Lysinibacillus sp. NPDC093216. Next base: position 40,000 of record NZ_JBNNVB010000037.1, read on the forward strand.
TTTCATTTATCATTTTTGGAATTACTTCTACACTACCGATTATTTATGGTTTAATTACTGGACTCGTTGTTATTGTTGGTTTCACACTTATTATTCCCGAAAATAACATTGATGTGAACAAGGAAAATACGTCAATTTATAAGTAAATATTAAAAAGTTTCAAGTTTATAAGACAATCTAAATTAAGCTGCACTCCAATAGTTAGGCACAACTAACAATTGGAGATGCAGTTTTTTATAATTCGGAATCATTAATTCAGGAATTTGCTGTGATTAGGTAAAGCAATCTGCTCAAATTCAGTCGCTAACTTATGCAAATTTCTAGTAAGCTCTTCCCCCTTCATCGGTAATCCATGTCCTGTAATAGCAACTAAAGGTTTTAATGCCTCTAATTTTTTTACAGAATCCCAAGCAGCCTGCCAATCCGTTGTGAAATATCGTGGCGGTCCGCTAATTTCCTTTTTTTGTAGCACGACTTTGTAAAGAGACTCTTGTTTAACCGTAACAAATGCATCTCCAACAATTAACGCTCTATCTTCTTCGCGAAATAAAGATATATGACCTGGCGTATGGCCCGGAGTATGAATCCAACGAAAACCATCCATATATGGAATACTCCCATCGGACGGGAGCTCCTCAATGTTGTTTCCTAAGTTAATAGCTTCATTCGGGAAAATGGATGATACTTTTGCTATTAAGCCACCATTTACAGTAGTATCAGGTTCAGGATAATTTTTTATATCAGTTAAATAAGGTAATTCTAAAGGATGGGCATAAACCGGCATACCCCAATGTTCAATTAGATCAATTATCGCCCCAACATGATCAAAGTGCCCGTGCGTTAAAATTAATGCTTTAGGTCGACAATTTGATCCAAATCTCTCCTCGACTATTGAAATAATTTCCTTTGCACTTTTTGGCATGCCTGCATCAACTAATACGAACTCTTTCTTATGAGGTTCACCGTAAAGTACGATATTAACAATTTGAATCGTATGTTGGTATAAATCTGGCAATACTTCTACACCATCTCCACTCCAAATTGATGTTGCTGGAATATATTTAAAGTCGCTACCATAATTCATATCTTTATGCATGGAAAACCCTTCTTCCTTCATTGAAATATAGACAATCATATTTTTCCTTTATACAGTAAAAATAAAGCAAGAAAAAAATGGATTGTGTCTAGTAGTTATATTGATTGATCCAGTTTATGAGGTTTCAAAATAAATATATATATCAGCATGAACCAACATTTTATCCCTTTTCAAATAAGGAATTAAGAAACTTCCAGTCCCCTTTCTTTAGTTCCTTTTAATCGTTCTTCCAGAAGCCTCTACGCCCATCAACTATTGACATACTAACTATCAGAGACAAGTAATAAAATAGTCTGATTGCATAACATTACCTGTAAATGTATAATTTTACTATCATTTGTTAAAAGTTAGTGTTGCATGATTTAAACTGCGACAAATAAAAAGCATGGAAAGGAATGTACCAGTTTGAAGATCCTTATGTATATTGTAGGAATTATCGTAGTGATTGTGTTTTTACTTATTGTAGGTTTAATTACAGCGAGCAAGCGAATTAAGAAAAATGAAAAAAAATTACGATTAGAAATGGAGATGGCTAACCCTTTACCGAAGGAGAAACAGCATTTACTAGCCTACGGTGCCAATCTCGCTCTTTACCGCACTGATTCGCCACGGATACTGCCGATAGATGTAGATAATGAAACTTTGAGGGAGGTCCTTTCTTCATATTGGGACGTTAATAATCCGGAAGAGGCTGTAGAAACCCTGGAATGGCTGCTTACTGAAGGCCATCGTACGAAGTTTGGTCAGCTTTTTATGGCATTGAAAGCTGGCCAGTCTTTTACAGAAGAGGAAGTGGGAAAATCGCAGGAATGCTTTGAATCAGCCCAAGAAGCGATGATGAAGAAACTTTCCTTTACGAAATCCGATTTTGAACGGGTGGACACTATTGCTGCCTGGGATTTTGACCGAGCTGTAAATGTTGCAAGATGGAGCTACATAGTTGGTTATATTACCGAGGAACAGACATGGAGCTATATAACGCGAGCAGCTGATGCCGGAAGCCATGCATTCCAATCCTGGAAGGACTATTTTATTTCATTTGCATTTGGCCGAGCCATTGCTTACGAGGGTGACATTTACGACA
>NZ_JBNNVB010000037.1:42277-47236 GCF_050280325.1 Lysinibacillus sp. NPDC093216
TTACCATTTCGCCATTTTTCATATTTTAAAACGGTTAGCGTATATTGATCAATCCAGTTCATTTCAATGGCTTTTCTTTCGATTGAAATTCCTTCCTCTTGCGAAATTTCATAGTAGGATGAAGTAATTTCCCCTGTTCGCCAGTCTGTAGGTAAAAGCATGTCTACAATTAAGCGGCCACCAGGAATCAAATGATTATGCATACATGTTAATGCATCCATCGCATCTTTTGAATTCTCGATTAAACAGAACGAACCTGTCGGCATAACAATCTCTTCATATTTTGAGTCTAATGAAAAATTGCTTAAGTTACCTTCATATAGATTTGGCTTGAATTCTCTTTCATTGCAGTGTTTTCGGCATGAATCTAACATTTCAGGTGAGTAGTCAATCCCCTCAACATCATATCCATTTTCAAGTAAAGGGATTAAGAAGCGTCCAGAGCCAACCCCCGCTTCAAGTACTCTTCCCTTAGTTCCTTTTAATCGTTCAAGATAATATTCAATATCCCCACCAATTGAATATCCTATTGGTTTTGTCAAATCATTAAGTTCTGTACATAATGGTCCGTAAAAACTATACATTTCAATTCCTCCGATTTCGGGCAGAAGAATCTATTATTCTTACTTCTTCCACACCTTATATTTGTTTGTTGGAAAAAGCCTAGTTTACTTTAACTTTACTAGGCTTTTTTATTTTTCATAAGCAATTAAAAAAGAAGGACAATCACTTGTGTGACAGTTGTCCTTCTTTATTCTAGTACTTTAACACGCCAATTTTTAAAAGATAATTGGGAAATTGCTAATTATTTATCTCTTCTAAGTTAAGATCCTCTACTAATCTAATCTCTGATAACTCCCCATCATTATGTTCAGATGGGATAATGGAGTTATCCTCATTCATTCTGAATTTCCCTTGAAATACGCCTGAAACAACATACTTTTTCGTGTTTTCCAATATAGGACCTTCATATTCAGTTAAAAATAGAATAGCATCTTCATTTCTTTTCAAAGTCGTATCCGTTTCAACAGTATATTCAACATTATCAATAACTCCACCAGTCTCCAAAAGATTAATACTATTTCCTTTTTCGACATTACCTTTATAAACTTCATTTACCTTTAGTTCAGATATAGTAAATGGCACATCTTTATAAATAAACGATTCGTTCCCTTCGACAGTAGCATTAACTATAATTGAGGAATCATTCTCGATTTCACTAATTGTGTCATATTTATTTGTTATTGATACTCCCATAGATTGCGAAGATAATGGATAGTTTGTTGTCTTTAATATGATAAATGATAATAAAAGTAGACTAAATCCAATACTTAATAATAAGATGCTTTTTTTCTTTTTATGCATTAATGAATCCCTCCTTATTTATAAAGTGAATTAACACCATTTATTTCATCCTGTGTAGGCTTATAAACTGTTCTACCATCGTTGTCGTACATTAATTTATCGCTTCCATCCACATGAGCCAAACCTAAAGCATGTCCTAATTCATGAGCCCATACACCCTTTACTGTACTAGCACCATAGTCGTTTAAGTAATATAAATTACCTTGAACAATTGAATCAACATAGTCTCCGGTAGTAACCCATTCACGATAACTTGTCGCACGTCCTGACCAACCAGTTTTTCCATAATCATCAGATTTGATAACAATCTGCGGTCTAGTTGTATTTGAACCCGAATGAGCGCTAAATGTAATTTTCGTACTTGTTGCATTCCAATCCGCTATAGCATTATTTAATTGTTTTCCAATCTTTTCATAAGTTCCGTTAAAGTCCCTTGCTGTGTAAGTAATGTTGTTCGTTTTGTGTTTACCTCCTAATAAGGCATAAGCATAAGCATGTTGAGCAACTGCAAAAGTTAGAAACATACATAGTGTGAAAATAATTATTTTTTTCAAAAGATACCCTCCTTTTTTTAGATTATTATATAATTTCTGTAAAAAATAAAAAAATCCTCCTTTTTTCTAGAAAAACCATCCATTTCTCTGGAAAAATGGTATTATTTCTAAAAAGGAGGTATGACTTTGAAATTTTCTTTTTACTTTTGTTGTTTTTTGTTAATTTTCTTGTTAATAGGATGTAATTCTTCATCTTCTTGGGCTTTTCAATTCGTAAAGTATAATAATACACATTACATTGTGACTGAAGAAGTTTTAGAGAATGACCAACTTGGTGAAAAGTTAGGGGAAGTAAAATACCACCTCAACAATGAGCAAGATAGTAAAGAATTATCTTCAAATATTTATCCAGTTGGAACAAAAATTTATGCTATTAATAACATTGATATTTCAAAAGCGATTGCGGTAGTTAATGAAGACGGAAAATTAATAAAACTTGTAGTCGAGGAATAAGTATTAAACATTTCTTCATTTCAACCTTTGTTCCCTTTGTTTTTTAAACGCTACAATTGAATAATTCTAATCCAATATGTTAAAATAGAAGCATATTTATTAAATCATTTTGAAAGAAACTAAACTTATTACTGGTTAAGGTTTCATGTTTTTAATGTATTTGTAGAGTTATCAATCGCTATAATCTCTACTATAAAATTTTTATAACTTCTGTATCAAAGCGTATTTTACTATGTCTACATAGCTAAAATGCGCTTTTTTTATACACCAAAATCTAAAAAACTCGAAAGGGAGATGCATTATGCAAGATTGAAAACAAGTTTTAGGAAAAGGAGTAGCAACACAAACTGTTGGTGCTGGGTCTGAATTATTAGGTTATATAGTGTCCTATTCTGTTGGTGAGGCGTTATATCGTCGTGATGAAATGGAGAAGTCACTAAAGCTTGATTTAAGTTACTTACCTAACCCAATAGATCCTAAGGATGCATTTGCTAGAGCTGCAAGGGAATGTGAAATTAAATCATGGAAACCTACAGCGGAAAGCAAAGAATATAAAAACTTTAAAAACTTTACGGTTCGGGACATTGTACGTGCGGGACAAAAGCCTGTAAAGCATATGTTGTAGAGACAGTAAATGCCGAACGTGAATGTCTTGATTATGATTCGGAAGGTGCAATTTTAAGTTTCGATGTAAAAACAGGAGATATGTCTACAGTTTGGAATGATCCGACATGTATGGATTTAGTAAACCATGCTGAATCTGCATTCCAAGAGTATCTAACAACCCATAATGGGAATACAGTTCGTGGTTCAATCACGAAGCTATTTAATTCTATGTCACCTATATTAATGCGAGCTACAGGTGGAGTTTACTTTGTTCCAGTCCAGTATGAGGAAAAATTAAAAGGTTCTGTAGCGTATATCAATTTCCTTGAAAAAGGAGATGCGTTTTGTGTTCCTTTAGTAAACAATTCTGAAGAACAGGCGTTAATCAAAATAAAGGTGCAAGAACATCTACAAGGGGTATTAAATAAATGTCGTGAAGCTATTAAAGCTAACGAGGATTTAACACTAATGCCTGAAAAAAAGCGTAAAGAGTTCGAAAAAGAGGCTTTAGCAACTGCTTTACAAGCTGTTGATCAGTTTAAAGATTACAAAGCTATTTTAACTGGTGAAATTAATCAGGTTGAAGGTGCTTTTGATTTAATTAATGCTGCAATTCAAAAAATGACTGATGAGCTTTTAATAAAGCCAGCTAAAAAACATGAAAAGTAAAATTTTTACAACATTATCAAAAAACTCGTTTGAGAGGACTACTAAAAAAGTGGTTCTTTTTTATTTTATCTAAAAACTCATTAAGGAGAGATTAATTATGGATAATTTATTTTTTATGATGGCAGTTGCTCCACATTTTGATGGGATTTATACCGACAAAAAACAAATGGAGGCAACTATTTGGACAGAAGCAGGATTGGCTATGGTAATTAATTTTTCAAAGGAGCGTTCAATAGAGCTGACTATCATCATAAATCACTCACTTTCTGTATAATATAGTAAAATTATACATATCTAAGGCGCGTTGCGCAATATGTCTATTTTATTTCTTATCATCATTAGTGAAGATTTCACTAGTTGGGTGAAGAGCCTATTTTTAAAAAGGGGTTATAGTACGGATTATTTGTAAGGACTCAAAGTTCAATTGAATATTGCCTCTTCAACTTAAAGGGGAAAAAATAAGGAGAGAATACTATTATGAAAATCGAAAAAGTGTTTGCAGATTTCCCATTAATAAGCTCCGAAAATGTAGTGCTAAAAAAATTGAAGATGTACATTTACCGGAAGTATTTGCGATCTATGATAATGAAAAGGTATTTGAATATTGTGGGATAATCCCGAAACATAATATCCAAACTGTGGGTAAAATGATCGGTCATTTTGACAGAGACTACCTGAAGAAAAGCAGAATCAAATGGGGCATTTTTCAAAAGTCTGATAGCGATACATTAGTAGGTATTATAGAAGCAATGGATTTTAATCAAAAAGTGAATATGGTGACGATTGGTTACTTTTTGGCAGAGGACTATTGGGGTAATGGCCTTGCGACGTATGCGCTTAAAATACTTGTCAAATTTTTATTTGAGGAAGTAAATATAAATCGCATTCAGGCTGAGGTTTTGCCATTAAATGAAGCATCTAAAAAGGTGCTCCTGAAAAATGTTTTTTTACACGAAGGACTTTTAAGACAAGCTACGTTATGGTCTGGTAAAGGTGTTGTAGATTTAGAAATATACGGCTTGCTTCAAGAAGAGTACAACCTAGATAAATAATGAATTATTATTTACCCTGTTTCATCTTATAATGTATTGTACAAATTGACCATTTCTTCAAAGGTGCATAAAACTATAATTCTAGCTGACTATAAATGTCAACACCAATATGTACATTTTTGCTCGTTTAAGGGTGTACAAAATTACTCGTTTTCCGAGGTTAAGTGATGCTTTAATCGGTATGAATCACCGACGATTGTGACAACGCTTGCGTGATGTAAAATACGATCTAATATCGCGTTTGCTAACTTCGGTTCAGG
>NZ_JBNNVB010000038.1:0-2632 GCF_050280325.1 Lysinibacillus sp. NPDC093216
TGATGTCCAAAATTTTGTTTCGTTCACCAACTCAAGGTTAGCTACTAAAAACTTTATTGATTACGTTTTGCTTGTTCAGTTTTCAAGGTTCATTTGTTTGTCACATTTAAGTGACTTTCTATACTTTAACATGTCGTTAACTCTATGTCAACTATTTGTGTTAGTATTTTTTAGTTGTTGTTGTTTCTTTCGTAACAACGTTTATAAATATATCACCTTAATATTAAGTTTGCAAGTGAATTATTAAAGTAAAACTATTTTAAATAAATCAATTATACCTCGGCATAATTGCGTCCGGAATCGGTCGGAGGCTTTAGGCCAACGTGATGTTGGTTACTCAGTCGCGTGTTGTTGTTGTTGTCGCTTCGCTTTCGCACAGTTAAATTGCCTCAGTACGCGGCGTTCTTAAACCGAGTTCCTCTATTTCAGCGGGTGTACAAACACCCACTGAAAGGAGCTAAAGGGAGTTTCTTCTATAGTATATAAATCTACTACACATGAATGTTATAAGTTCTAAATTAACACTATAAACGCTTATTTAAATTCCTCCTGATTTCTCATATTAGCGACTTCCCTTTTCTACTGCAGAAATTGATGAAGATTTTTTATCAATAAAATTGTTTTATATTTTTATAGTTTTTATAAGAAAAGCACCTACAATTGTTAGTTTCATTTCTAACAATTGTAGGTGCTTTTTATATTTCTATTGTGTATTTATACTTAGCGTACCCATATAAAGTATGCAAGGAAGACAAAGAATAATCCGTACATCATAGGGTGAATTTCTTTTTTGCGACCCGCTAAAAGCATTGTTATTGGATAGAAGACAAAGCCTATTGCGATACCTGTAGCAATTGAGTAACCAAGAGGCATCATGATTACTGTAAAGAAAGCTGGTACAGCAATCTCGAATTTATCCCAATCAATTAAACGTAATGAAGATACCATCAGAACACCTACAATAACTAGAGCTGGTGCTGTTACTGCTGGAGTTACCACAGCAAGTAACGGTGAGAAGAATAATGCTACTAGGAATAGTATTGCCGTTACTACAGCAGAGAAACCTGAACGAGCACCTGCTGCTACACCTGAAGTTGACTCTACATACGCTGTAGTTGTTGATGTACCAAATAGAGAACCAATTGTTGTCGCAAGAGCATCAGCCATCAATGCACGACTTGCACGTGGTAATTTATTATCTTTTACTAATCCTGCTTGTGTTGCAACTGCCATTAAAGTACCTGCTGTATCAAAGAAATCTACAAACAAGAATGTTAAGACAACTACTAAAAATTTAACGTTTAATAAAGAACTAAAGTCATGACGAATTGGATCTAGAGCTACCATAAATGTAGAATCTACACTCGGAATTGCTGAAACAAATGCTGTAGGAGGCTCAATGACACCTGTAATCATACCAACAATTGCTGTTATAACCATCCCTAAGAAAATACCAATACTACGTAGTTTAATAATAAGAATAATTGAAAGAACAATCCCGAATACAGCTAGTAAAGTTGGACCAGTGAATGTTCCTAAAGTCACCAATGTAGCTTTGCTATCTGTTATAATGCCCGCTCCTTGTAAGCCAACAAATGTTATAAATAAACCAATACCTGCTGAAACTGCATATTTAAGTTGTACTGGAATTGCATTAATTACTGTTTCACGAATACCTGTTAACGAAAGAATGATAAAGATAACACCTGAGAAAAAAACACCTGTTAAACCAGTCTGCCATGGAATACCGTACGCTCCAACTACAGTGAAAGCGAAGAATGCGTTTAAGCCCATACCAGGAGCAAGTGAAATTGGGAATTTAGCGAAAATACCCATAATTAGAGAACCGACTGCAGCTGCTAATGCTGTAGCTACGAATACAGCACCTTTATCCATTCCTGCATTTTCTAACATACCAGGGTTAACAGCTAAAATGTAAGCCATAGCAAGGAATGTAGTAATACCACCTATTATTTCGCGGCGATAATTAGTTCCTAATTCATCGAACATGAAATACTTTTTCATTTTAAAGAAATCCTCCGTATGGTCGTCTTCAATATCGAAAACAAAAAAAACACGCTGACTACTCTACTAGTCGCATGTCTACGATACATTTCATCACCATTACTATAGCGTGAAATCAATTAGTGTCTATACATTGGTATATATAACTAAAATCGTAGTCAAGTTATTTACGGTAACTTGGTAGAAACTCACGGGCCTTATCCCCGACATTATACGACGACATATTTAATTTACAATCGTAATATATCATTTCACTTTTCAGATTTCAACCCTATTTCCGAACATTTTTTATAAAAAATACACGAAAGTTCGTGTAAAATCCTTATTTAATGTTCACATTTTAAAAAATCGTTGCATAAACAGGTCAGTACTGAACGTTTTAAATAAAAAAATCCCCTAGGATCCATTCGAATTCTAGAGGATTTTAACTTCTTTCAGCAAATGTTTTCTGTAGCGAAAGCAAAGCGGCAGCTACAAATGTTTTTTGTAGCGAAAGCGAAGCGTCAGCTACAATTACTTTCTGTAGCGTCAGTAACAACACATGACTGAGTGACCAACTTCGTGTTGCTGTCGCTACGTTAACACTGCGCTTTTGCACAAAAAACAT
>NZ_JBNNVB010000038.1:2727-43727 GCF_050280325.1 Lysinibacillus sp. NPDC093216
TACATCTGTTGCTGTCGCTACGTTAACACTGCGCTTTCGCACAAAAAACATCTGTTGCTGTCGCTACGTTAACACTGCGCTTTCGCACAAAAAACATCTGTTGCTGTCGCTACGTTAACACTGCGCTTTCGCACAAAAAACATATGCAGGCCTAAACACAAAGCTGATTCCGCACGCAATTATGCCGAGGCATAATTGATTACATCAATTACAAGAAAGCTCCCTTGATCTACATATATTTAATTCATCACTTTACTTTGCAAAAGCTGAATTCTTTTTGCTAATTTTTGTTTCCAATCTTCCGCTAATGCATCAACTGCTTGTATACGTTTCATCGCAAGTGCATCTTTGTTTTTAAAATACACTTCATTGCAATGTAAAATTGAAATTCGTTCAGGGTGCTTTTCCACTAATTCAATTTTTGAATCTGCACAGATTGTCCCTTCTTCCAGTACACGAGCAAGGAAGCCTGTATAACCTGTTTCAATTAAACGTTTGAGTAATATGTTCGCCTCAGTATATTTATCAATCGTACTACAAGGTACACGTCCTTGGGTAACTTGGATGACAGCATCACCTATTTTATAAATATCACCAATGCAAATTTCCGCTTCCAACATATTCGTTACTGTTAAGTTTTCACCGAATGCTGCTGTCGGCAACGGTTTACCAAGTTCCTGTTCCCATTGTATGTAATGCTCCGCAGGATATAAACAAACGGCACGGTCAGGACCGCCATGATGTTTTTTATCTGCTACATCGTCCCCCTCAAATCCACGAACGGACAAATATACTTCTTGTACTTTTCGTTTTTCAATCCCTGTAATCATTGAGCGCCCATTACTATAATGCAACTCTTTCGGCATACCAATAGCAAGTGTGTGAATCATCGCTATATTTTTTTCCATTTCTGTCCCCCCTAAACTAAACAACTACATAGAGTCCTATTTATATTCATTAGTTTACTATACCTAACGCTTCGAAAGTATTATCCTTAAAGAAAGAATTTCAAGGTCTGTAATATATTGCAGCTTAATATCCTCTACTTTCCCAATCCCTAATTCCATAAAAACATACACTCATATACAAAAAAGAGTGGAATTTTCTGATACTTGAAGCACCACAAACCTTTCGGCACTCCATATCCGACCTCACACTCATCCCACACCTGAAGGATTGGGCTTTCCTGTTTGGAAAATCTGTAACAAAGCCTATTTTTTTTGCAACAAAACGAAAAATCATCGTAAGTTCTGAGAAGTGTTGCTACGATTAAAACAGAAAGGAGATCCACATGAAATTCAACTACATTTGGAAAAACAATCAATCATCTTCTGAAATTGAGATTATCAGTAATCCATCGAATAAAGAATTGCTTTCTACAATTGAGCAGCATTTTTTTCAATCTATAACATTAAGCGCAACAGATTTCAAAACAAATCGGCAGGTTATGATTGAACTCAATGACATCGAAGTAATTGAAGCATCTGGTCATTTTAGCAAAGTCTTTTTAATAGATGGTACAGAGCTATTGTTGAATAAGATTTTAAAAGAATTATCTTACTTGGAGTCTTTCGGATTGGTTAGAATCAATAATTCAATGATTTTGAATTTGAAGCAAATACGCTCATTTGCTTCGGGAAGTCACGCTAGATTGGAAGTTATTACAAAACAACAAAATAAGTATATTGTCAGTAGACATTATGCAAAATCTATTAAGGAGAAATTGATATGATAAAAGACTTAAAAAATAGCTTTTTATACGTTTCATTTTTGGGGTTGATTTGGATTGTTTTCTTAATTACTATTTTTAATCTTCACGAAGAAACAGTCAACTTTCTTTACATTTGGAATTTAATTGGTATTAGTGTTCTGATGGGGATTGTTTTTGGTATAGCTTATCCATATTTGTGGAATTACTCAACATTAAAAGTAACATCTAAAATTACTATTAGTACTTTTTTGAATTTCTTCTGTTGCTTAGGAAGTGTATATCTTTTTTCACTGAAAGCATTTGCAATTATCAAACCTTATTTATTGCTAATTTTAGTGATAACGTTGATTGGTCATATCATCGGATTTTATTTTTTCTCAAAATATGAAAATAAAAAAATAGCGGATAGTTTGAATAGATCGCTTGAAAATTAAGGAGACTGAAATGAACCTCAATACTAGCTTACAAGTACTATTAAACGATATTGCACAGAAACAAAAGAAGGGGCTGCCTTTTATAATGGCCTCAATATTTATTTGGGGAGTTATCACAATAATCGCGTTGCTGCCTTTAGATTTAATGATAAAAAATATTGGTATTTTATCTTGTGGTGCATTGCTGTTTCCTGTTTCAATTCTTTGTGCCAAAATATTAAATGTTGATTTATTTTATAAAGAAAATCCATTGATTAATGGACTATTGATTGCAACAAACAATCAAATTTTATATTTAATTATTTGTATTCTTCTATTACTTAAAGCACCTATGTGGGTCTTACCTGTATACGCAATTATTTACGGTGCACATTTATTACCGTATTCATTCTTTTATCAATCAAAAAATTATCGATATAGTTCAATATTTATTTGTATAGCTATTTTGATAAGTATAATTTTCTTCCATTTAAATGTTATTTTTGTCTCGTTAATCGTAGAAATTGGTGTGCTTTTCTTATTTTTAATGCTAAAAAAAGAAATTAAAAGCTAGTCTGAAAAAATCAGACTAGCTTTTTATTCGAAATCAAATAAGGGGATTATTCCCACTCGATAGTTGCAGGTGGCTTAGATGTAATATCGTACAGCACGCGGTTAACGTGTTTTACTTCGTTTACTAGGCGAACAGAGATTTTCTCTAATACATCCCAAGGAATGCGTGCCCAGTCAGAAGTCATACCGTCGATAGATGTTACCGCACGGATACCGATTGCGTAGTCATACGTACGCGCATCGCCCATTACGCCAACTGAACGGATGTCAGGTAATACCGTGAAGTATTGCCAGATGTCGCGATCAAGACCAGCTTTTGCGATTTCTTCACGTAAGATGAAATCAGATTCACGTACGATTTCTAGTTTTTCTTCTGTTACTTCACCAAGTACACGGATACCTAGACCTGGACCTGGGAATGGTTGACGCCAAACGATTTTTTCGTCAAGGCCAAGCTCTAATCCTAGTGCGCGCACTTCGTCTTTAAATAATGTGTTAAGTGGCTCAATTAATTTGAATTGCATGTCTTCTGGAAGACCACCAACATTATGGTGAGATTTAATAGTTTGTGCAGTTGATGTTCCAGATTCAATGATATCTGTGTAAAGCGTACCTTGTGCTAGGAAGTCCATTCCTTCAAGTTTAGCTGCTTCTTCATCGAATACGTAAATAAATTCGTTACCGATAATTTTACGTTTTTGTTCTGGGTCAGAAACGCCTGCAAGTTTATCCATGAAACGTTGACGTGCATCAATTTTAATAAGATTCATGTCGAAGTCTTCTGTGAATGTTTTCATAACTTGCTCAACTTCACCTTTACGGTTTAAGTTGTGGTCAACGAACATACAAGTTAGTTGGTCGCCAATTGCTTTATGAATTAGAACAGCAACAACTGATGAGTCTACACCGCCAGAAAGTGCACATAATACTTTTTTGTCGCCTACTATTTCGCGGATTTTTGCGATTTCAAGTTCAATGAAGTTAGCCATTGACCAATCGCCTTTTGCTCCACAAATGTCGAAGACGAACTGACGTAATAAGTCGTTACCGTATACAGAGTGACGTACTTCCGGGTGGAATTGTACTGCATATAGTTTACGTTCAACATTTGCCATTGCAGAGATCGGGCAAGCAGCACTTGTTGCGATTACTTCAAAACCAGCAGGAACTTCAGTTACATGGTCACCGTGGCTCATCCAAACGATTTGTTCAGTTGGTAAGTTACCGAATAACTTGTTTGAAGCTGTTACTTTAATTTCCGCTTTACCATATTCACGTGTTTCAGCACCTTCAACTTTACCACCTTGCGTATGTGCCATTAATTGCATACCATAGCAAATACCTAGGATTGGTAAGCCTAATTCGAAAATAGCTGGGTCTACATGGAAGGCATTTTCATCATAAACTGAGTTTGGACCACCTGAAAAAATAATACCTGTTGCGTTCATACCTTTAATTTCTTCTGCTGTAATCGTATGAGGATGTAACTCACTGAAAACACCAAACTCACGGATACGACGCGTAATCAATTGGTTAAATTGGCTACCGAAATCAAGAACGACGATTTTTTCTTGCTCTAATAAAGGGTTTGCTGACAATATTTCCACCTCTTCTACTATTTTTAAAGGACTTTTCATATGTTCAAAGAAAAACGCGTATGAAAGTAAAAACTTCCTACGCGTTCATAAGCTCTAATTTATAAAGGCGAATGCGTAGCAAAGAAAAGTGATTTACTAACCTTCTCACCTAACCAAAACATTCACCTTCATAGAGAAATCATTTACGGTGATTTCGTAGAAACATCCGAACCTTATTATCGAACTTATATGAAAGCAATCCTCATCATATATAATTTTTTTCATTTTACTCTTTGTACCCATCAAAATCAACTGATAGTGCGATTGATTAAATTTTCCCAACTTTCTTTCAGTTTCATAAAATCAACCTCTTGTTTATCTTTGCCATAAATATGTTGTTCATATACTGCAGTCAGTTTTTGCATCTCTTCCGTCTCTAGCGACTCATCTACTCTTGTAGCAAATGCACGTAATGTTTCGCCATCTTTTCGGCGTAATCCAATACGAGATAATTGCTTCGTTAAAACATGATATGAAGCATCAAAATTTGTCCAGTCCGCTTCTTTATTACGAAATGCTCGTACTTGCATTTTAGGTATCCACGTTTTACGTTGCATAAACAAAGCAATGCCACCGATGATCATCAAAATGCCTAGAGCAATCCATACATAAGTAAGCTTTTTCATCCATGTCCAAACAGAATCAAAACTAAACGACGTTGAGCTAGCTTTTTCTTTCTTCGGCTCTTGCTCTTCCTTCTTTGGTTGCTCTTGTTTTTTTTCTGGTTGCAGTACTTGCTCCTGCTGAGGAGTGTCTTGCTCAATATCATAATTGATATTGATATTTCTAGAAAATCCAATTGTCGGTTCAAACTCCATCCAGCCTGTTCCAGGTACATATGCTTCGACCCATGAGTGTGCATTATCATTTGTAATTTGATACTCCTGTAAACCATCTGTTATTCGACCTGGCTTGCCTGGTGCAAAGCCTTTCACCCAACGTGCGGGTATCCCCGCCGAACGTAGGAGGACAACCATTGATGTTGAGAAATTATCACAGTAGCCAATTTTAGTATCAAATAAAAACTGATCAACATAATCTTGACCCTCAGCCGGAATTGCTACTTCTTTTTTATCGTATCTAAAGCCATGAGATGAAAAATAACTTTCAACTGCTTTTATTTGATCATATACTGAAGCCTTATCGTGTGTGATTTCTTTCGCTAAATTCACGACACGTGGCGGAAGTGTATTTGGCAATTGTAAAAAACGGTTAAAGGAAGGATCTAATGTTTCTACCGTGGATGCTTTAGACATTTGAAGCTGCTTCATGCTATATTCTGGCTCACTATAAGAAATCGTATAGTTAGATAACAATTTCGATTCACCATTCTGTTGTTCTATTGCTATTTTTTCAGTGTGTTCATCCTGAATAAACAGCGGTGAATCTTGGGCAGTAACAGATATCATGCCATACGTTTGCAATAAAAATGGCATTGGAGTAGCAATGTCTATTTGAATTTGACGTTCTTTTTCTCGAGATCCAACTTGTAACGAAGTTTGGATAGGGCTATTAGTTTGGTAAACATTTTTACCAAAGTTCCCCTCCGAAAGAATCCAGCCCTTCGAAGTATAAGTATCCTTTGTATCTATACGCCAATAATGGCGATCACGAGAAGTTGCAGTAAAAATTAGTGTATTATCACCTTGAAACGGTCCTCCTAATCGGCTATCATCCTCGCTGTAACCAACTGTTTTTGCACCTGTTCCATAGCCCCCTTGCCCTGCAACCCCTTTAATAAAAGGCACTGGATCAGCCCAGGTCGGTCCTGTCTTAGGTAAAAAGAATGCCACTGAACTAACAAGCATTACCGAAACGATCATCGGAATAACCAGTTTCCACTTTCCTATTACATTGCTCGGTGCATCTGTTTGAAGCCATAAGCTTTTAACAAAAAGCAAGCCTGTCATTATTAATCCAAGTACAAGTACTTTAACAATTGCTACCTTTCCATCATAGTCACTAAACGTATCTAGTGTGGCAATAAAGAATACCGTTAACGCGAAGAAATAGAATATATTTTTCCGCACAGTTATCCAGTGATGAATTAGGTATATTAACATCCAAATAAGCGCAAGGAATAGCACCGTTCTAAATGTATCCGATACTTGTCCAAAATCGCCCGAAAGAATGGTCGTCATATTCCATTTCCATTCATGCATTAGAAATGGTATTGTCTGTCCTGAAAAAAAGGGACTTTCACTATAAACAAACACTATAAACCAAGTAATATAACTAAATTTCACTAATCCCGATAATAATGGATGTATTTGAAATAAGCTGAGTATCAATGCTAGACCGATAAACACTAAAAACAAATGAACCAAGCCTGTATTTGTCAGCTGCATTACAGGAATAAGCCATTCACGTAAAATCAGAAAAATTATTACGTATGCTATTGCTAATTCTATAAAATTTCCTAGTGATTTTTTCACGGCTTCATCACCTCCGTGAACAGATGGTAATAATCTGTTGGATTTACATGTACAACTTTAATTTGCCTATAACGCTTCGCCAACTCTGATTGCATAGGTGGCTGCTCTGCTACTACAAAACAAATACAGCTTTTCACCATATTGGCTAGAGAATAAAGTAATTCATCTGATACTTCACTCGTAACATATAGTAATGTTGCAACATGCTTAAACACTTGCTGCTCTCGTAATTGAAATTTGACCGTTTCAGCAGGTTTTATAGCAGCTAAATGATGCATTACTTGATCTAGCTGCTTATTACCTTGGATAATCGGAAAGACCTTCGTTTTCGAACCAGCTGAAACAAATGAAATATCTCCACGTTCTCCGACAATTGTTTGTAGCATCGAAGCTACAAGCTCAATTTTTTCTTCAAATAACGGAGATTTTCCAGCATGAAGTACCAACATTAACTCCTGCGATTGACGATCTTCAAATTCCTTAGATTGCAATGTTTGTGTTTTCGCAAATGATTTCCAGTGAATCCACGAAAAACGGTCACCTGGAACATACTCACGTAAGCCAACAGCCATGGATGTATCCTTAACAATTGAATAAGGTGACATCATTGTACCAACATCAAATTTTGTTTGAAGCGCGGCATACTTCATCTCACGTACTCTCGGGTAAACTAAAATGACTTGTTCCTTTTCTGCCGCAACTTTCTTTTTTGCCCAGCCAAAAAAATCACAGAAAACAATATTAACACCTAAGTAACGATGCTCGCCACGGGACATATTTTCCAACACGTAATCCCAGCTAAATTTTTTCCCGAAGCCAACGAACTTAATGCTATTCGTTCCTTGCACCCTCGATTGAACAAGGGCTTCACTGTTCACAAGTTCCTCCATCATCATATAAGCAAACGGAAAGCGTGTTTTTCGTTCCACCGTAATGGTAACCTTAGCAGATTGTCCACTCTCTACATGGGATGGCTCAATTTTGCGTTCCACTAGTAAAATATCTTCTTTCACCAGTAAGAAAATAAATGCGTATAACAAAAACGGACTAACTGTAAAAAACACAAACCAGCTGACAAACCCACCTTGGAACATGGCATAACAAAACGTTATGATCATTAACAAAGATACTAATAAGAAATGTTTACTTTTTTCTATTAAAGCTCGCCATTTCTTCATTGCTCAGCAAACCTCTTTGTCGGCACAGGTGTTTTCGCAATAATTCGCTCAATAATTTCCTCTGCCGTAACGTTATCGTAACGGGCATCTGGTTTTAATACTAGACGATGGCTAAAAACAAATGGTACTAAATATTGAACATCATCAGGTGTAACATAGCTACGCCCTTTTATAAATGCATAAGCTTGTGAAGCTTTCATTAAAGCAATCGTTGCGCGAGGACTTACGCCTAAATATATATAGCTATTTTCCCTTGTTTGAGTCGCTAGTTCGACCATATAGTTTTTGACCGAATCTTCAACATACACACCCTGTACAAGCTCCTGCAATTCATTTAATTGCGCAGCTGTTAGCACCGCTTCAATTTTTTCAATTGGTTTACCATGTTCAGCACGACGAAGTATTTCTACTTCTTGACCTCTTGAAGGATAGCCCATTTTTATTTTCAGTAAGAAACGATCCAGCTGTGCTTCTGGTAACGGATATGTTCCTTCATGCTCAATTGGATTTTGAGTGGCCATAACGAAAAATGGTTGATTGATTGTTAAGGTTTTACCATCAATCGTGACAGATGCTTCCTCCATCCCCTCAAGTAAAGCAGATTGTGTTTTTGGAGACGTACGGTTAATTTCATCAGCTAAAATGACATCCCCCATAATCGGACCAGGTCGAAACTCAAATTCCAACGTTTTTGGATTATAAATAGATACTCCTACAACATCAGACGGTAATAAATCAGGTGTAAATTGAATCCTTTTAAACTGTGCATCAAAGGATTTTGCCAGCGCTCGCACCATCATCGTTTTACCGACACCTGGTACGTCCTCAAGCAAGACATGCCCCCTTGCCAGCAAAGCTACTATGCTGAGCTCTGCAACCTCTCTTTTGCCTATCATTACTTTTTCTATATTTTCTAATACACCTTGTATTTGTGAATTCATAAATCAAAAAACCTCCTATTTCAATTCCAGCAATTATTTGAATTGCATGACAACTTCTTTAAGAATAACGAAATATGTTTAGTAACACAATTAGTATGAAACATTCATCTATTGCCTCATCCCTATAGCTCGAGCACTTAGCGAAAAAAATAATAATACTTCAGCATGAAAAAGAAGGCTTGTCTGAATACAATTCAAACAAACCTATCTTTTAGTATAACGTCATTACCTATCAAAATGTTACAGATTTAATTTTTTTAACCATAAATTCTCTAACGAAGATGAATTTTCTTGTAAAAGTATTTCCTCTAATTCACCAGAAAAAAGGATATTTCCTTCATGTAAAACTAACACATCGTCCGCTACTTCCTCCGCAAAAGCAAGCAAATGCGTAGAAAAAATTACAGTACAGCCCCTTGCTTTTTCCTCTAGCATCATTTTTTTCAGCTCCGCAATCCAAAAAGGATCAAGACCATTCGTAGGCTCATCTAAAATAAGCAAAGAACCCTCACCAAGCAAACTTTGAGCGAGATTAAGCCGTTGACGCATCCCCTTTGAGAAATGCTTCACTTTTTGTTTTCGAACATCCCATAAAGCTACGCGTCTCAGTACATCTTCCTGTTCCTTTTTGCTAATTTTCTTTAAAGAGGCAAGTAGCTGCAAAATTTCTGCCGCTGTTAACATAGACGGAAAGTCCACATCATCAGGCATATATCGAATAGCTTGTGGTTTATGCCATATTATTTCTCCAGATTTTTGCTTTTCTTGCCCAGTTAGCAGGCGAATTAAAGTACTCTTTCCAGCACCATTTCCTCCTACAAGCGCTAGAATACGCCCCGCCTGTAAAGAAAAGGAGGCTTCATGAAGACCTCTATTATTATCATAGATATTCGATAACTTCTTTGTTTCTAAAAGCATCATCTTCTTTCCCCTTTCTTTAAAAGCAAGCTAGTGTAAGCTAGCGGACATACTATCCAAAGCAATGTCACAGCTACGTAGACTGCGTAACCTAGTGGTGACGAATAAAACTGCGTTACTTTATAAAATGCAGGTCCGAGCACACTAGCCTGATCTGTAAAAATAAAGTAACCAAAGCGCAGCCACTCCACAGGATTAATATGTATCGCTATAATCGTCAGTTTTTGAAGAATATGCCCCGCCACGATCGTTCCAATAGCCATTAAAGCGTAAGAAATTAGCAATAAAAAAATGGACCAAAAGACAAGTGATAACGACAGTGCAAATAATCTTGTTTTTGCAAAAGCTCCTACGGCAATAGCCAATGACACAAAAATGAAGATACATAGCAAAGTTAGAATAATGAAAATAACTGGCAAACGCACTCCGCCAAGAAATCCACCAAGTGCTAAAATTACGCCAAATGCCACGACAACGACTAATAAAAAGGCAAGCACAGAGGCAATAAACTTTCCTGCAATATACTGCGTACGCGTCATCGGATATGTCTTTAATAATGAAAACCAGCCTGATTCCACATCACCTGCGATACTCATACTACCGATCGTTAAAATAAACAGAGGCAATAAAAACAACAATACATTTAAAAACGAGGCTGTCTGTCTTGTAAAACCCTCTACATCTGGTAATGCCATTTGCTGTATAACAATGATAGCTGTAAAAACGAATGTGAAAAGTATGCCTACAAGTTGCATCCAACGACTTCTAAGCATTTGCTTTAATTCTAGTTTAATAAACATACTATACATCACTTATGGATCCCCCATTTAAAGTCATGTAAATCCTTATAGGCTAGCAGCTGACCTTCTCCCTCTTTAGTCATCCACTCCTGTGCCGCTTCCTTCGAATCAAGCGCAACTACCCCATAATTCATCGGAGTCCAATAATCCTTGTTGTATACATACACAGCGTTAAAAACGTCAATCCATTCATTTTTTGCTGCATCTTTAATAAAGGCTGCTCCAATCTCAGCTTCCCCATTCGCTTCTATATATTCCATTAGACAGCCGATATCATCAAAAATTTCATAATCACCATTCTTCAACGCAATCTGACCAGCATATGCATTGTGAACTATACTCATATTGCAAATTTTACAAACATCGGTTTCACTAACTATTTCACGAGGCTCATATGTTTTTTCACTACAGCCCATCAAAGCACCGCAACATAGCATTACAATCATCATCCATTTTTTCATTCTGTTATTCCTCTTTTCCATAGCCATAAACTACTTAATGTCAAGAATAAACCTACTAGCATTTGCACCACATTCATCTTGGCCTTCTCGTTCACATGCTTCATCGCCAATTTGGGAGTATTATCAACAAGCATATTCTTTTCAGTTTTATTAATTTGCTGATCCAGCGATGTCAATAAAATGACGCTCGGAGATGCCACGAAATATTGGTAAACAGGCTGGCGTACCATCCATTGACCAAAGCTCGACACAGCCACATATGGAATATCACCGATACCATTGTCTTTTAAGTCAATCCCTGAGTAATCATCATAATAATTATTTACTAGTCGAAAGCCTTGCTTATCGGAGCGCGCAGTTAAAATGTTACCTGTAAAGTTATTACTACTAGCCATTGTGTCGTCACTTACCTTTGTACCTTCAATGGCTGTTTGGTTCATCTGAAAATCATTTGTTTCAATTCGGATATTTGAACTTTTCTGCATTGCCACACCAGTTCGGTTATTTTTAATCGTGTTATGTTTAATTTTGGCTTGCTGTACATCATACAGCAGCATACCGTAGCCATTAAAATCAAAATGATTAGCTACTATATTATTCTCAAGGAATATATCTGTTGTCATCATAATCATAAGGCCAGTCACATTCTGAGCATATGTATTGAAAAGTGCTTCAACATCACTCGTATACATAAAGTGTGTACCGTAACGACTGCTCGTCACCTTATTACGTTGAACAACAATATGCTTTACCTCTTCTACATAAATTCCGTCCTGCACTTGCTCAACAGTATTGCCTTCGATGGTAATGTCCTCACTCTTATAAATAGCCACCCCATTACCTTTTTTGGAATAATGACCTTCGATACCAGTCACATTGATATCATGTATGTGTACATTTTTGGAAAGTTGTATATGGACACCTGTATGAACATCTTTAATTTGTAACTTACGTAACTCAAGTCCATCTACAGTACTGGCTACAATCGCTTTATTTTTCCCTGATAACGTTATATTTTCCACAGTGACATTAGCAGTGTTTTCAATTCGGAGTGTAGGGTTGCCTCTTTCGCCGATAAGTTCCGTTCCCTCTTCACCTTGTAGTGTTATCGGTTTTGTCACAATAAAATTACCTTGGTAACGACCAGCAGGAATATGAACGACCTCCCCAGGCTTTGCTACATTAATGGCTTCCTGTACATTAAAATCGGCGTGCACTGTCTGACTCATAAATAGAAAAAATAATAAGGCAAACCCTATTTTTTTCACCAATCCTTACCTCCCAGTTCAGCACGAAAAGACTAGAGGAATTTCCCCTAGTCCATTCGATTAATGACCATGACCATCAGGTTTCTTTTCTTCCATATGCATAGAATCAGATTCACCTTTGGCTTCTTTTTCAGCTTTTTCTTTCATTTTCTTATTACGACGCTCTAATGCATCGTCTTTAATTTTTTGTAATTCCTCTACATGTGCAGTTGGATTGTTAGCGATATATTTGTCTGCATCAGCTTTATCTTTGAAATAAATATATCCCCAATTCATCGGAGATTTTAGGTCGGTTTTAACGATCGTTGCATCTTCAACCTTTACCCAATCTTTTGTGATATGATCACGTACAAATTTTTCGTTCTTTTCATTATTTGCAACCTCGGCATTTACTAAACAACCTATGTCATCATAAAAGGCAATTGTCCCATCCTCTTTTATTGCTTGAGTAGAGAATTCACCCATATCTTCGTCTTTCAAATACACTTTCATATTACACATTTCACACATTGTACCTTCTTTTGGTTCTTGTAAACGCGGATCCACTAAAGAAGCGACTTGTGTAGTTTTATCCTTTGCTTCTGCTTCACTTGTTGTAACATCTTGCTTAGACTCTTCTTTCTTAACTTGATCTTTTTCTGTACCACACGCCGCGAGTAAAAGTAATGCTGCAAATGCAGGTAACCATATTTTTTTCACAATTGCTTCCCCCATTATTTCGTTTTTTCTGTTTCTATTACATACTTTACAGGTAAGTTGTGAAATAAGTTAAAAATCGCTGTGAAGTATTGGAAAAATTACCTTGAATATTCATTGAACATCTTGACTTCAAATATTTTGAATAAAAAATATATTATTTCCATTTTCTACAACTTATATTCAGGATTAATTAAGGTCCTATTAATAGCTCTTCGGCACAACAAGGGGTTGATTTCCGTTCCGACTGGGCGCTTTGCCGCTGACGCTTCGCTTTCGCGCAGAGCAGAGCTTCCTGGGGGCGTCCGATGAGCCGCTTCACTCGCGTTGCTCGCTCCAGGGTCTCGGGCCAACAGATGTTTTTTTCGCGAAAGCGTAGTGCTAACGAAGCGACAGCAACAAGATGTTTTTTGTGCGAAGCGTAGTGCTAACGAAGCGAAACAACAAATGATTTCTTGGTCTACAGGAAAAGGTATAGCTTGAAACGGAAATCATACTCATTTAAAGTCTAAAAAAACTCTCTACATCCAGAATGATGTAGAGAGTTTGATTTACGATGTTATATAGAAGAACGGTAACTATTGAGAAGCTTCTTTTGCTTGCTGACAAGACTTAACTTAACGGCAGTTTCATTTAATTCATTGCGTATTTGTAAATTGTAAGCACTGTCCACATAACTAGCTGCTATATTATTAGGACGTTGCTGCTGAATTTGTCTAGTTTTACCGATATTCTTTTTATCTTTATTCTTTTGCAGACTATTTTTAAACTGTCGTTTCGGATTTTGTCCAAAATTATGACTTAAATCCCCAGCATGTAAATACTGTTGTTCGTTACGAAATATACTACTAGTCGTCGAACTTACTCTAGAAGTCCTCATATATAATTACCCTCCTTTACTTTTTATCAACTTTGTAGGTATATATATCGACATTATATGCTTGAACTTAATAATACAGAACCAAATTGCTTAAAAAAAATAGAAAAGAGCTATAAGAAAAAATATTTTCCACTTTTTCTCATAACTCTTTTCCTAAATATTACTCATAGCGTGGGGTTGATTTCCGTTCCGGCTGGGCGCTTTGTTGCTGACGCTTCGCTTTCGCACAGAGCAAAGCTTCCTGGGGGCGTACGATGAGCCGCTTGGGCCAACACGATGTTGGTCACGAAGGCGTTATCACAGGATGTGATGCTTTTAGCCTTCGTTCCCCTATCTGCTCGCTCCAGGGTCTCGGGCCAGCACGATGCTGGTCACGAAGGCGTTATCACAGGACGTGATGGTTTTAGCCTTCGTTCCTCTATTGCTGATCCCCAAGGAGTCGCCTAGCCTCCACTCCAATCAACTTATATGCAATGGGATATTTTTCAATAATTATCATTTATCTTTAAGTGATGAACCTTATAAATATCACTTCCAAAAATCATCAAATATTGTAATTGGCATATGACGTTTGTGCTGTGAACGTAAATAGTGCCCTTCTAATGTTTTACGAGCATCTTCAGGGATTTCCTTCCCCTCCAAATAATCATCAATTTGGTCATACGTTAAACCAAGAGCTACTTCATCTGGTAATGAAGGTCGATCTTCCTCTAAATCCGCAGTTGGTACCTTTAAATATAAATGCTCCGGGCAATCAAGCGCAGCTAGTAACTGCTTACCCTGACGCTTGTTGAGACGGAAGATTGGCATTAAATCCGCACCACCATCCCCAAATTTTGTGTAAAAACCTGTAATTGCCTCCGCAGCATGATCGGTCCCTAGCACAACAGCATTATTCATAGCAGCAATAGAATACTGCACCTTCATTCGCTCACGTGCCTTTTCGTTCCCTTTGGAAAAATCGCTTAGTTCAATACCTGCATTCGTTAATGCTCTAACACTTGCATCGACTGCATCTTTAATGTTGACCGCATAAGTCTTCGTAGGTTTTATATAGTCAATCGCATCCTGACAATCCTTTTCATCCACTTGCACACCATATGGTAAACGAACAGCCCAAAATGAGTACTTCGCTTCTCCCACCTCGGCATTTAATTCATCAACTGCAAGCTGCGTTAATTTTCCAGTTAACGTGGAGTCTTGACCACCTGATATCCCAAGAACAAATCCCTTTACAAAGCTATAGCGACGCGCATATTCCTTTAAAAAATCAATGGATTTGCGAATCTCTTCCTGTTCATTAATAGTAGGTAACACACGTAATTCCTTAATGATTTCTTGCTGTAATGTCATTTTGTCCTTCACTCCTTACGCTTTACAATCGATTGACCATTTCACTTACTTCTTCAATATTACGCATTTTATTATTCCAGCATTTTTGGCTTAAATCGACTGGGTATTCCTCAGGATTCATGGCACGTTTATATTCATCCCATAACAATTCTAAATTATTAGCTGCATAATCACGCATTTCTTCCAAAGTAGGATTTTGATAATGTATTTCTCCATTTTTAATCACATGATGATGTAAATCCTTAGCTTCAAAGTTTGTTACAAATTTTGATACGAATGTATGAACAGGGTGGAACATTTTAATTTTTTTCTCTGATTGAGGATTTTCATCTTGCATCGTAATGTAATCTCCCTCGGCCTTACCATTCTTTCTATCAATAATGCGATATACATTTTTAAGACCTGGCGTCGTTACCTTTTCAGCATTCGCTGAAATTTTTATCGTATCTTCTAATTGCCCATCGTTATTTTCAATAGCGACCATTTTATAAACAGCCCCTAAAGCTGGTTGGTCATATGCAGTAATGAGCTTTGTACCAATTCCCCACGCATCAACTTTTGCACCTTGAGCTTTTAAGTTTAAGATCGTGTATTCATCTAAGTCATTTGATACGATAATTTTAGCGTTCTGGAAGCCTGCCTCATCTAACATACGACGCGCTTCTTTTGACAAGAAAGCTATATCCCCACTGTCTAAACGAATTCCAATAAAATTAATTTTGTCACCAAGCTCTTTAGCCACTTGAATCGCTGTTGGCACACCCGATTTTAACGTATTGTAAGTATCTACAAGGAATACGCAATCACGATGACGTTTTGCATAGGAATGAAAAGCATCATAATCATTTTTATAGGCCTGTACAAGTGCATGTGCATGTGTACCTGATACTGGTATATTAAAGAGTTTACCTGCTCGAACATTACTAGTTGAAGCAAAACCACCAATAAACGCCGCACGAGTTCCCCAAATTGCTGCGTCCATCTCCTGAGCACGTCGTGTGCCGAACTCCATCGCCACTTCATTTTTTATAATTTGTTTAATACGACTAGCCTTTGTTGCAATCAAAGTTTGGTAATTCACAATGTTAAGTAATGCGGTTTCAATTAGTTGCGCCTCCACTAAAGGCGCTTCAATGCGAATAATTGGTTCATTAGCGAAAACAGTTTCTCCTTCCACCATAGAATACATATCCCCTGTAAAGCGAATATTTTTTATATACTCGATAAAATCCTCTTTATAACCAACCTCTTTACGTAAATACGTTATGTCCGAATCAGTAAAACGAAAATCACGTAAATATTCAAGAATTCTCTCTAACCCCGCAAAAATCGCATAACCATTGCCAAAAGGTAATTTTCTAAAATATAGTTCGAAAACTGCTTTTCTATTATGTATACCATCAGCCCAATATGATTCTGCCATATTGATTTGGTACAAGTCCGTGTGTAGCGCTAAGCTATCATCTGCATAGTTTGATCTCACAAGAAACCCCTTCTTCCGCTTTGATAATTAGTCCTAGTATACACTATATACCCAAATTCTTGCGTATTACATCATCCTACTTTAATGTTAGATTTCCTCACATGAATAATCAGAAAATTTCGAATCGTACATATTTTAGACACATTTTTTAGTACCGCTTTCATTCCCCTTTTAAAAACCTTTTCAGCAAACTATTACGAAAGACGAAATATACCCTGTGATAAAACATAACATGAACATTCAGAAAAATATTGCGCAGTTTTTCATAGCGTTTTAACATGTAAATTAAATTTACTCAAGGAGCTGATATTGATGAAAAAAATAGAAGCAATCATCCGCCCCGAAGTTTTCGGCGCTGTCAGAGACGGACTTGCACAGGAAGGTATCGCAGGGCTCAGTATTACAGAAATTGCTGGCTGCG
The DNA here is from genome assembly GCF_050280325.1 of Lysinibacillus sp. NPDC093216. Taxonomy (NCBI): domain Bacteria; kingdom Bacillati; phylum Bacillota; class Bacilli; order Caryophanales; family Bacillaceae; genus Lysinibacillus; species Lysinibacillus sp. NPDC093216. Next base: position 19,896 of record NZ_JBNNVB010000038.1, read on the forward strand.
GTCGTCAATTAGGGCGTACAGGTTTATTTCGCGGAAATACCTACGAAATTGAATTTTTACCGAAGTTGAAATTAGAAATGATTGTTGATGATGAAAAAGTAGATCCTATTGTTGATGTTTTGTTACGTAAGGCAGTAACCGGCAAGGTCGGTGATGGTAAAATATTCATTTATCCAGTAGAACAAGCAATTCGTATCCGCACAAAAGAAGTCGGATCAATTGCAGTAGAATAAGGGGGCGATATATATGGATGAAATAACATTATCTATAAATTTAGTTTGGATGATGCTCGGTACAATTTTAGTCTTCTTTATGCATGCAGGATTTGCGATGGTTGAAGCTGGCTTTACACGCTCAAAAAACGCAGTCAATATTATTATGAAAAACTTCCTAACTATTTCACTTGGCGGTATTGTCTATTTTCTTTGTGGTTACGCTATTATGTTTGGTGATACGGCTGGTGGCATCTTCGGTTCAAGTGGCTTTGCCTTAAATGGTGTAAATGATCTTTCCTTCTTTATTTTCCAAACGATGTTTGCAGCAACTGGAGCAACGATTTTATCAGGAGCAGTAGCAGAACGTACTAATATTTTTGCTTATATCGGAGTTATTATTCTTATGTCATCATTTGTTTATCCTGTTGTTGGTCATTGGGTTTGGAGTGGCCAAGGTTGGTTAACAAATCTTGGTTTTATCGATTTTGCTGGATCTACCGTTGTTCATTTAACAGGTGCAGTTGCGGCATTTGTAGCTGCGGTAATGGTCGGTCCACGTCTCGGTAAATATGAAAACGGTCGTGTTAACGTTATTACAGGACATAGTATTCCATTAGGAGCTTTAGGCGTTTTTTTACTTTGGTTTGGTTGGTTTGGCTTCAATGGCGCTTCAACATTAGCCGCTGACCCTAAACTTGTTCCTAGCGTAATCGCAAATACATTTTTCGCTGCTGCTGCAGGAGTTGTGGTTACTGCCCTTTATACTAAATTTCGATATGGCCATATCGATGGCTCACTCACATTAAACGGTGCTTTAGCAGGGCTTGTAAGTATTACCGCTGGTGCCGCTAATGTTAGTATTGTCGGTTCAATCAGTATCGGATTAATTGCTGCTCCATTATTGGTCGAGGGTGTCCGCTTTATTGAATGGAAATTAAAAGTCGATGATCCTGTTGGTGCGATCGCTGTCCATGGTATCTGTGGTATTTGGGGTACTCTAGCAGTTGGTTTGTTTGATATTGGTGGTCAAGGATTATTTTACGGGGGAGGTTTTGGCCTATTAGGAGTGCAAGCCGTAGGGGTTATTGCTACAATTGCCTGGGTTAGCATTTCAGTAGCAACTGGTTTACTTATTATAAAAGCATTTGTACCCTTACGTGTTTCTGCTGAAGAAGAAGTCACTGGCCTAGATGTCACCGAACATGGTGCTCCGGCTTATGAGTTTCAGGATATCTTCAAAGGCTCTGCCGTACGAGGAGAAACATTTGCCCAACGTTTAACTCATTTCGGTAAAACAAATAACAATGTCCACGAGGAACATATATAGTGTTCAATAAACTTCTGTTTCTTTAATACAAAAAACAAGAATCTGCAATCCCTTTGGCGAGCTGTTTCCCAACAGGTTATGCAGATTCTTATTTTAAGCTCTTTCTAGCTCCAGTAAAAATTCTTTCATAGCTAGTCCACTACGAAAGCCTGTTAGCTTACCATCTTTTCCAATTACACGATGACAAGGAATAATTGCTAATATCGGGTTGGCACCGATTGCACTGCCTACAGCTCTTACTGCTTTCGGATTACCAATTCGGTGTGCAATGTCTGAGTACGTTGTCGTTGTACCATATGGTAGCTCCTTCAATGCATTCCATACTGCTAGTTGAAATTGTGTCCCTTTGACATGTACTGGCACATCAAATTCTGTAAGCTCTTTATTAAAATAAGCCTTTAATTGCTTAACATATCGCTGTAACTTTTCTTTATTCTCTTCAAAGCGATAGCCTTTAAATGGCTTTTTCGCCCACACTTCTACCTCTTCAAATGATGCATTCGGTGTCCCTATATACACAAGACCTTCATCTGAAGCAACGATATACATATCACCTTGTGCATATGTTAATGTATCTACATATAATACATCCATTCTCTATCCCCCTTTACTTAATTACTACACACTGCCTGTAAATGACTTTAGCTTCCCTTTGTTTCATGCTACAGTTATTTTACCTATTAGTATAAAGGAGTTTTAACTTTATGAATACTTCATATGAGCCTGCCATTCACTTTAAACAGGTCACCTTTTCATCGAATGACAAAATGATATTAAAATCGCTTACTGGTTCATTCCCAAAAGGAAAAATCACCACATTAGTCGGCCCTTCAGGTGCTGGCAAAACAACTCTACTCAAATTGTGCAATGGACTATTATCTCCTACAGATGGTCAAATATTAATTGATAATCAAAACATTTCTACTTACGAGCCAACCGCTTTAAGAAGGTATGTGAGTATGGCTCTTCAAGCGGCCCCTATGATAGAAGGAACTGTATTTGACAATCTTGCACTCCCTCGTTCGTTACAAGGAGCAAAGCTTACAGAGCAAGAAGCTATCCAATATTTACAAGACGTTGGACTAGATCAAAGCTTTTTACAACGCCCTACGAATAAATTATCAGGTGGACAACGACAAAAAGTCTCTATTGCAAGAACACTTATTAATCAGTCCTCCATTTTATTGCTAGATGAAATCACATCTGCACTAGACCGTCAATCCGTGAAGGAAATTGAGACACTTATTACTACAATTAATAAAAAGTTTAACGTCACAATCATTTGGATCACTCATAATTTACAGCAAGCGCTGACAATCGGACACTATACTTGGGTCATGATGGACGGAGAACTAATTGAAACAGGAAAAAGCTCCTTACTTAACGCACCTAAAAATCCACGTGTCGCTGAATTTGTACAGGGGGTGAATGTATGACGTATACTTCTCTTTCCTTAACGTTAATTTTTGTTTTAATTCCTCTTCTATTGTCAAAAACTTTAAAGCTAGGACTTGAAAAAGATACACTCATCGCTACTATTCGTTCTATTATTCAACTACTTGCTGTCGGTTACATTTTAAAATTTGTCTTTGATGCTCAAAGCTATATTTATATTTTCCTTATGGTTTCTTTAATGGTTATAGTAGCAACACTAAATGCTCGTAAAAAAGGGAAAGGTATTAAAGGTATTACATGGAAAATAGCGCTAACTCTTATTGTAGTAGAATTTGTTACGCAAGGAGTATTGCTTGGTTTTGATATTGTACCTGCAACAGCACAGTATATTATTCCAATTAGCGGCATGATGATTGGTAATTCAATGGTATTATCGGTTCTATTTTTAAACCGTTTTACATCGGAAATTGCAAGTCATCAGAACGAAATTGAGTTAATGTTATCGCTTGGCGGCACACCAAAACAGGCTATTCATCGACAGCTAATGAATGCGATAAAGGCCAGTATGATTCCTACAATAGAAAGCCAAAAAACAATTGGTCTTGTTCAATTACCAGGTATGATGAGTGGCCAAATAATCGGCGGAGCAGATCCTATTCAAGCGGTGCAATTCCAACTATTAATCATTTTCGCCCTGCTAACAGCAGCGACATTATCAAGCATTATGATAGGTTTTTTAAGCTATCCTGCACTTTTTAATGAGCGCATGCAACTACTTGAAGTGAAATAATTGTTATAGTAAAAACAATATTTATTTTCTAAATTGTGCTATAATATAGAAAAAAAAGAAATGCAGTGAGGAGAATGACCATGTTATTACGCGATTTTTTCATCCATTTATCTGAAAACCAACTATTAAATAGTGCTGCAAAAAAATACGGACTAAAATTAGGAGCACAAAGTGTAGTAGCTGGTACAAATATTGAAGAAACGATTGCGAGCATCAAAGAGCTTAACGCACATAAAATCTCTTGCACAGTAGATAATTTAGGGGAATTTGTTTCAACTGAAGAAGAAGCAACAAAAGCTAAAGAGCAAATCCTTGCTGTTATTGAGGCTATTCATGAAAACGGCGTTGATGCACATATTTCGTTAAAGCCATCTCAATTAGGTTTAGATATTGATGTTGATTTTTGCTACGATAATTTATATGAGATTGTAGAAAAAGCAGCAGCATATGATATATTCGTTAACTTTGACATGGAAGACTATGGTCGTTTACAAACATCCTTTGATATGGTCCAAGAGCTATCCAAAACATTTAATAATGTAGGTACTGTTATCCAATCTTACTTTTACCGTGCTAAGGACGATATCGAAAAATTCAACGACTATCGCCTTCGTATCGTAAAAGGTGCTTATAAAGAGCCTGCAGAGGTTGCTTTCCAAGATAAATTAGATATTGATTTAAATTTCATCGAGTTAATCGAATATCATTTACTACATGGTAAGTTTACGTCTATCGCAACACATGACCATAATGTTATTGCGCACGTAAAACGTTTTGTAGCTGACAATAATATTCCACTTGATAAATTCGAATTCCAAATGCTTTACGGCTTCCGTACAGATATGCAAAAAGAGCTTGCAAAAGAAGGCTATAACTTCTGTGTATATGTACCATTCGGCGAAGATTGGTACGGCTACTTTATGCGCCGTTTAGCGGAGCGTCCTCAAAATCTTAATCTTGTTACTAAACAAGTATTTACGAAAAAAACGAACACAGTCCTTGCTGTAGCAGCAGGTGCATTCGTTCTTGGACGTTTAACAAAACGCAAAAAATAAGGTCACATAAAGCCAGAAGCTTAATTAAATATGCTTCTGGCTTTAGTTGTGGATTTTCAAACTCTGCGTGTCATAAAAATAATCAGTGGGGATGAAAAAAGCCCCCCACTGATTAAAGTTTTATATTATTCAACATGTAAAGCAATAGTTGAAACAATTGCTTCTGCTGCATATTCCCATTTACCATCAATAAAACTACCTAATTTTTGCCCAAGTTCTTGTATCATTTCAAGCGTAACCGGGATATCATTCTTCTCTGCTAATGTAGCAAGAAATGGAGCAGATAAACTTGTCCAACCTCCACGGTCAATTTTAATCTCTACTTGCTTTACTTCTCCATTTTCTATATCAATACGGTAGTACAATTGATCATCCGGACGCCAGCTTAAGTGATGGGATATTTGCCCATTTACAACTGTTAGATCATTCTTTTTCGAAATAGAAGCTGGTTTTACATTAAATTCATGACCTAGTACATTTAATTTTTTAACTTCAGGACCGACTAATGCCGCCTGAACAGCTAGATCCATATTACTTTGTAATGGGATAGATGTCTCTGTCTCAACTACTGGATCAACCATATCGTTGCTTGCAGCAAAAACGGCTGAAGGATATGCGCTAGTAACGACAAATGTTGTTGCTAATAATGCTGTTGAAGTTACTTTCATAATTTTGTTCATAATTATTTCCATCCTTCCCATTAAAATGATTACTGTTTTCTAAATTTTATCATTAGTAGTCTAAATATACAATATGCTAATATATTTTTTAAATGACAAAAGGCACTGAATTTAAATAATTCAATGCCTTTTGTCTATTTTTATTCCAAACACTTTCTTAGGTATAAGGATATTCATGATAGGTTCTTAAGCTATTTATTTATTCCATCCTTTTTCTTTAAAGCGTGCAATGGCTTCTATACGATTCCCAACATTTAATTTTTCTAAAATAGTGGAAATGTAGTTGCGGACAGTCCCTGCCGATAAAAATAATTCTGCAGCAATTTCTTTTGTCGTCTTTCCTTCTGCAACAAGTGTCAGTACTTGGCTCTCTCGGTCAGTTAAAGGATTTTCACTATCATCCTCATAGACAAAATCAACGAGTTCAGGCGCATATATTCTTTTGCCGTCCATAATTGTACGAATGGCACTGACCAATTCTTCTATCGGACTATCCTTTAGTAAATAGCCACGAACGCTAGATTTTCTTGCACGTTCAAAATAACCCGGCCTTGCAAATGTCGTTAATATAATCACTTTACAATCAGAACCTGTGCAATGCAGTTCCTCGGCAGCATCCAATCCTGTTTTCACAGGCATTTCAATATCCATAATACAAATATCAGGCTGATGCTCTTCAACAAGCGCCAATGCTTCTTCACCATTTTTTGCTAATCCAACGACCTCCATATCATCCTCCATACTAAGTAATGAACGCAGTGCGCCTAGTAGCATACCCTGATCTTCAGCAATTACAATTCGTATCATGTCGCAATCCTCTTTTCTATATGTTCTTCAGATTTCCTTTGACCTTCTGATGCGTAATCGCCACTGGAATCGACACTGTTAATGTAGTGCCTACTTCACTCTCGATTTTAAAAGAACCGTTTATAAACTCTAACCGTTCTCGCATTCCCTTTAAACCGTTACCCGTTTTCCAAGCTTGCTTTTTGGTGATTCCTTGCCCATTATCACGAACAACTAAATATACTTCCTTAAAATTTTGATGGAAAGCAATTTCACATTTTGTAGCACCACTATGCTTAACAACATTATTAACTGCCTCTTTTAAGCACATGGATAATACATTCTCCACAAGTGGCGGAACTTGTAAAGTATCTTTATCACCTTCAAATACAAACTCCATTTCAGCAGCCTTTAATATTTGAGAAATACGCATAAGCTCGTCCTCAAACCTAGCTGTTCGCATATCCGATACTAATTCACGTACCTCTTTTAATGCGATACTTGCCGTTTGACGAATATCCTTAATCTCTGTTAGAGCTTGTTGTGGATCACGTTCAATTAATCTTGAAGCTAAGTCGCTTTTTAAGCCTATCATCGATAACTTTTGGCCGAGAGTATCATGTAAATCCCGTGCAATACGTTGGCGTTCCTCAAAAACAATTAACTCAGCTATTCGTTCATTAGCAGTCTCAAGCTGCCCCTCTAAATTTTCGCGTTTATTTTTTGCATAAATCGTTAGTGGAAGTAGCACAATCGCTAGAATCGTTAAAACAACAAATGGTAGTTGTGATAAAAACAAGTGTAGCTCAACGAAAAAGCCAACACCCGTAGAGATAACCGTAAAGCCAATATGTAGTCCATACATAATATAGAAGCCAACAGGTTTACGAATATTTCCAATGAAGAAAGCTGTGAAAATCGATAAATACACATAGCCATATAATATGGTCATAACGATATTAATGACCATTTCAAAGCTAATCCACATATAAACAAGACCGTTTTTCGAATTCATGGAAAACCGATAGAAAATAAAATATAGCATTAAAAATGTAATACCTACTGATATTTCTATATACGATGATTTTCTAAAAATGAAGAAAAACGGTAGGAAACAGAAAATAATCCATAAATATATACTGAGCATTGGACTATTCGGAATAATACTGTGCCATTTCCTCATTATAATTCTCACGCTCTTTCCTACTTTTCCCTTATTATAACAAGAAAATTAATTTTATGCCTTGCACATGGTTATTAATGCATTATCCACATAATAACATTCCCCGTAGTAATGGGCTCATTATCATAACGTGATGTTGGATTTCCGTTCCGGCTAGGCGCTTTCCTGGGGGCGTCCGATGAGCCGCTTCACTCGCGTTGCTCGCTCCAGGGTCTCGGGCCAACACGAGGTTGGTCACGAAGGCGTTATCACAGGACGTGATGGTTTTAGCCTTCGTTCCTCTATCCGCTAATCCCCAAGGAGTCGCCAAGCCTCCACTCCAATCAACTGATATACAAGCTACGTATTAAAAATGTAATCCACAACTTTTGATAATGAGCACAGTAATTGCTTCATCCTCAATATATGTTTTATTTACGTAAAACAGCCATCCCTTCGAAGAGATGGCTGAAAAAATTCTACTAAGCAGCAATACTGCTTCTTGCTTTTCGTTTGATTATTTCATTAACTTCTTTAAAGGTTACAAACTTGCCTTGATCTTCATCGTATAACTTATAGCGTAATGATTCTAGGCTTGTACGTAACGTAATAGTCGTTGCAGTGTGTAATGGCGGTATGTCATTATGCGCCTTTTCAAGATTATAGTTCGGTACACGTGGTGCTAAATGATGTACATGGTGGAAGCCAATATTGCCTGTAACCCATTGTAATAGCTTTGGTAATTTATAATACGAGCTACCTTCAACAGCGGCCTTTACATAATCCCACTCTGAGTCATGCTCAAAATAAGAATCTTCATACGTATGTTGGATAAAAAATAACCAAATGCCAAGAGAAGCAGCAACAAACAATGTTACTACATGCACTAATAAAAATGCTTGCCACCCCATAAAGTAAATTAAGGCAACACAGATTCCCGTGATGACTACATTTGTTAGATAAGTGTTAAAACGTTCTTTCTGTTTAGCGTCATTTCGATTACGACGGTTTAAAATTAACACCATAAATAGCGGACCTAAGCCAAACATTACGAATGGATTACGGTAAAAACGATACCATACACGTTGCCCTTTAGATGCTTGTAAAAATTCTTCCACTGTCATCATATCAATATCACCGATACCACGCTTATCTAAGTTCGAGCTAGTTGCGTGGTGAATTGTATGCTCACGTTTCCATTTTTCATATGGGAATGATGTTAACACCCCAGTTACAAAACCAACCCAGTCGTTTGCTTTTTTACTTTTGAAAAATGAACCGTGTGTACAATCATGGAAAATAATAAAAGTTCGTACGACAAATGCAGCAGAAATTACACTTAAGCCAGCTGTCAACCATGGTGAAACATCTACTAACATATAACCAGCTACCCATAGGGCGATTAAAGGTACAATTGTATTTACCATTTGAAAGATACTTTTAGCTGTGTCAGACTTCGCAAATGGCGCTACGTCCTGGCGCAGTTTTTTTGTTTTTTCTCGATCTGTTGCCATTGTTTTTACTCCCTCGTTTCATTTTTTCTTATGACCTCATCATAAAACAAGAGTATAATCATGCAACAGAAGCAAACATCATAAAAAGGATATGACATTTGTCATACCCTTTATCTTTTCGTCAAAAGAATAAACATTAAATAATTTGTATCAATAAACTAAGGTTGATTTTCACTCCGAGTTGGCGCTTTCCGCGGGCTTGGCTTCAATCTCCTCGTCACTTCGTTCCTGCGGGGCTTTCAGCGCAAGCTAATCCCGCAGGAGTCGCCACTCTCCGTGAAAAATCAACAACTCCTCATCATTAACATAAGTAGACAAGCTAATCCAAAAGAATAAAACTATTTATTAAAATACCATAAAAATCCACTATAGAGGAAAATAATACTTTTCGATACTCCTCTCAAAATGCTGAATGTCGGGGTCAATTATTATTCAGCTTTATGCAAATAAACTAGAGTTTGCCCTCAGTATGAAAGAATATGACATGTCATACCCTTCTATACTTTTGGTCCGGTTAACTGTAGCTGATAAAATACAAGATCTAGCCACTGTCCAAATTTATAGCCTGCATTCTTTATTGTACCCGCGTATTCAAAGCCTAGTTTTTCATGTATTTTAATGCTTCCGATGTTTTCACCATCAATGCCCGCTACGAGTGTTTTCACACCTTGCTCTTTGGCAGTTCGAATTAGCTCTTGCATTAATTGTGACGCTATCCCCTTTTGGTAATGATCCTTATGCACATATACAGAGTGCTCCATTGTGTGCTTATAACCTGGATATGGACGGAACTGACTATATGTTGCAAAGCCGGCTACTGTGCCATTTACATCAAACACTAGCAGTGGATTTCCGAATGTTTGCTGCTCCGTGAACCATTGTCTTTTTTCTTCTAACGATTGTGTTTCATATCGATAAACGGCTTTGCTCGTTAAAATAATGTCATTGTAAATATCTAAAACACCAGGTAAATCTTTCTCTTCCATCAATCGAATCATCATGCTCACGTCCTACTTCAATTATGCCGAGGCTTTAACCTCATTACATAAAGTTATACCACTTTTTTCTAGCATTACACATTAAAATATCGAGCATCTGGATGTGCAAAGACAATTGCTGAAACAGAAGCTTCCGGCTCCATCATAAAGCCTTCCGTTAAGTGAACACCAATGTCCTCTGGTTTTAATAAGCCAAACAATTTCTCTTGATCCTCCAAGTTCGGACATGCTGGATAGCCGAATGAGAAGCGCTGTCCTTGATATTTTGCCGCGAAACGATCACGCATTGTAAAATCTGTTGCATCTGGGAAGCCCCATTGATCACGAATTTCTTGGTGCATACGCTCTGCAAAGCCTTCCGCAAGCTCAAGGGCTGTAGATTGTAATGCATGACTTTCAAGGAATTTCCCTTCCTCTTTTAGCTGACGAGCCTTCGTCATAACCCCTTGGCCAGCTGTTACCACCATTAAGGCAATATAGTCCATTTCACCGCTTTCAACTGTTTTCAGGAAATCTGCAAGACATAAAAACGGTTCAACTTGTTGACGTGGGAAGGTAAATCGTTCAATTTCTGTTTTGCTATCTGCTGGATCATAAACGACTACATCATCCCCATCGGCTTGTGCAGGGAAAAACTGATACATACCTGATGGTTTCAATAGGTCCCTTTGTAAATAATCGTCGACTAACTCTTTTAACTCCGTTGCTCTTGCATCGCCAGCATCAAGTAATTGCTGTACTTGACCTTTTAAGCCTAGGTGATGTCCTAGTAATGTCCGCATATTAACATATGGATATAAATGCGAAACAGCATATTCTCTCTTTACATGGCGTCGCACATCTGCTGGTAGAAAGACAGACGATTCCTTTATTGTACGTACAGGCTTTACTGTTACTTCTTTTGTAGGGCGAGCCGCTCTTTTTTCGTCTGCCTCTAAGCGTTTTTCACGAGATTCCTTAATTTCAGCTAAGAAATCTGCACGTGTATCTGTCCCCATTAGCCGATTTGCCTGCTCTAATCCTTGCATCGCATCCTTTGAATAAATGACAGGTCCATTATATTCGCCAGCAATTTTTGTTTCAGTAAAGCGACGGGATAATGCCGCTCCCCCTACTAAAATAGGTACGTCAATTCCCGCTTCTTTAAAATCCTGAGCTGTAATAACCATTTGCTGTGCTGATTTTACAAGTAAGCCTGAAAGCCCGATGAAATCTGGCTTCTCCTTGCGAATCGCTTCTATTAATTGGGAAGGTGTTACTTTGATACCCAGATCAATGACCTTAAAGCCATTATTACTTAAAATAATATCGACAAGGTTTTTCCCAATATCATGCACATCGCCTTTTACAGTTGCAAGAACCATCTTCCCCTTGCCAGCACTCTCTTCATCTTTCTCCATAAATTGCTCTAAATGTGCTACTGCTGCTTTCATAACCCCTGCTGATTGTAATACCTCTGCTACGATGAGCTGATTATCGTTAAATAAGCGGCCAACCTCTGCCATTCCATCCATTAAAGGTCCATTAATAATAGCAAGCGGCGTTTCGAAAATTTCACGAGCAGCCTCTAAATCCTCAATAAGCCCTTCCTTTGTACCTTCTAAAATATAGTAAGCTAAGCGACCTTCTACTGTTTTAGGGATATCTTCCTCTGTTTTTTCCTTCTTTTTATCGCGATAGAAATCCGTGAAGACGGCTAATGTCTCATCATTTGTATGAAAGAGTAAATCATTTGCTAGCTTAATCTCTGCCTCAGGAATAGATGCATAACGTTCTAGCTTCTCCGTATTCACAATTGCATAATCTAAACCAGCCTGTGTACAGTGATATAAATACACGGCATTCAATACTTCACGACCTACTGGTGGTAATCCGAATGAAATATTACTTACACCAAGCACCGTTAATGTACGTGGCATTTTCTCCTTAATAAGGCGAATTCCTTCTACTGTTTCAAGCGCCGAGCCAATATACTGCTCATCTCCTGTACCTACTGGGAACATTAATGGGTCAAAAATAATATCTTCAGGAGCAATACCCCATTTTTCTGTTAACAATTTATAGGAACGTTCAGCAATCTCTAGCTTGCGATGTCGATCAACCGCCATGCCTTGCTCATCAATTGTCCCCACTACTAAAGAGGCCCCATATTTTTTCACTAGCGGTAAAACTGCGTCAAAACGCTCCTCACCATCCTCTAAGTTAATAGAATTAATGATAGCTTTCCCTTGAGAAAACTTAAGTGCTTCCTCAATTACTTTTTCATCTGTCGAGTCAATCACAAGAGGTACTTTTACTTTTTTTACAACCTCCTGCATAAAGCCACGAATATCCGCTAGTTCATCGCGGTCAGGATTTGCTAAACAAATATCGATAACATGTGCTCCATTTTTCACCTGAGCACGCGCGATTTCTGCCGCTTCCTCAAACTTCCCATCAATAATTAAATTTTTAAACTTACGAGAGCCGATGACATTTGTCCGTTCTCCAATAAATAATGGACGCATAGAGTCGTCATACACCAATGGCTCTATCCCTGATACTACATGACCATGGGTTGCATCTGGTAATTGGCGAGGCTTTTCGTCCTTTAGCACCTCTCGGATAGCCGCAATATGTGCTGGCGTTGTACCGCAGCAACCTCCGACAATATTTAGCCAGCCCTTTTCTGCAAAGCCTTTTAGCTTTTGTGACAATGAATCAGGTGACTCATGATAGCAGCCTTCCTCATCTGGTAAGCCCGCATTCGGGTAACAGCTAATATAGCCTGTTGAAAGCTCTGCTAATGAACGAATATGATCAGTCATAAACTCTGGTCCAGTCGCACAGTTTAAACCAACTGATAATGGTTTAATATGCTCGATGGAAATGTAAAAAGCATCAATTGTTTGACCAGCCAGTGTCGTTCCCATCGGTTCAATTGTTCCCGATATCATCACAGGTAGCTCTTTTCCCGTTGCTTCAAAGGCACGAGATACCCCCAATGTTCCTGCCTTAACATTTAGCATATCCTGACTAGTTTCTAGCAACAGAACGTCCGCCCCGGCTTCGATTAATGCCTTTGCCTGAACATAGAAGTTTTCCTCTAACTCATCAAATGTAATACCACCTGTAACCGATAAGGTTTTTGTAGTTGGTCCCATAGCCCCCGCTACAAAACGTGGCCAGTCGGATGTTGAAAACTCATCCACTACTTTGCGTGCAATTTCTACAGCGCGTTTATTAATCTCTTCCGCTTTCGCACCAAGATCATATTCATTTAATACAAGTGGAGTACTTCCAAATGTATTTGTACAAATAATATCTGCTCCAGCCTCTAAATATTTTCCATGAATTTTTTCAAGCACATCTGGTCTAGTTAGCACGAGATTTTCATTACAGCCATCATATTCCTCGCCGCCAAAATCCTCTGCTGATAAATTTTCATTTTGTAGCATTGTTCCCATTGCGCCATCAAGAATTAATATTCGTTTCTCTAGTTGCTCTTCAATCATGTGCTTAGCCATTTATACTTACCCCTTTTTTCTGTTCATCCAATTGCTCAATAAATTTCATTAATTCTAGCGTCATATCATAGCGTAAAAATGGTGTGATGAGGTAAATACCATTGAAAGATTCCGCTGCTACTTCTACTAATTCTTTAGCAATTGCAATTCCTTCTAGTGTTGCGCGTTCCTTATCATCGCCACAAGCCCTCATACGTGCTAATGCATCATCAGATAGTTTGATGCCTGGCACTTCATGATGTAAGAACTCCGCACTTTTATAGCTCGTTACTGGCATAATGCCTATATAAATTGGTGTTTCTAAATGCTTTGTCGCCTCGTAAATTCCCACGATTTTTTCCTTTGTATAAACAGGCTGTGAAATAAAATAATCTGCCCCATGTTCAATTTTCTTTTCTAATCGAGAGACAGCGCGATCTAGTACACGTACATTAGGATTAAATGCAGCCGCTACAGAGAAATTTGCCTTTTTACGAAGCGGTTTCCCTGAGAACGATACACCTTCATTTAATTGTTTTATTAATTGGATCAGCTCCATTGAAGATACGTCATAAACGCTAGTTGCTCCTGGGAAATCGCCTACCTTTGTCGGATCTCCAGTAACTGCTAAAATATCATGAATCCCTAGTGCATTTAATCCCATTAAATGTGATTGAAGACCAATTAAATTACGATCTCGGCATGTTATATGGGTTAACGGGCGTACCCCGTGTGTTTCTTTCAGTAAGGCACCCATTGCGACATTACTAATCCTTGGAGAAGCAAGAGAGTTATCGGCCATCATGACTACATCTGCGCCCGCCTCATATATTTTTTTTGCACCTTCAATAAAGCCTTCAATTTCTAAATGTCTTGGTGTATCTAATTCCACAATAACCGAGCGTTCACGTTTTACTTTTTCATGTAATGGCTCATAATTTGCTGGCTCTGCCTCACGGACAATCTCTACTTTTTCTGGTTTTGCATACTTTTCCTCGACCGGGGATAGCTCCTCTAAGTACTTTTTCACTGCAGCAATATGCTTTGGTGTCGTTCCACAACAGCCACCAATTAAACGTACCCCCTGATCACGAAGCGCTACAGCTGCTCGACCAAAATAATCTGCCTCCGACTCATAAACGACACGCCCATCCTCCAAATCAAGAAGAGAGGCGTTCGGATACGCTGACATAAATGCCTTCTCAGGAAGCTCTACTCCTTCAAATGCTTGTATAGTATGGTGAGGGCCTAAGCGACAGTTAACTCCTACGATATCTGCACCTAACGCTTCAAGTTTATATAAGGCGTTATTTAAGCTCATTCCATTTTGCAAAATTCCGGGTTCGTGCATAGAAACTTGAGCGATAATCGGTAATTTCGTTTTAGCTCGCAGCATTGTTAAAGTCGCCGTTAGCTCTTCAAAGTCATAATAAGTTTCAAGTAAAAGACCATCTGGATTTCCTGCCAGTAAAACTGTTGCCTGCTCATCAACGGTTGCTAAAATTTCTTCTAACGTTGCGTCACTTTTACGAATACCACGGATTCCTCCAATTGTACCTAAAACAAATTGTCCACCATCTGCCGCTGCTCGTTTTGCAATCGTTATAGCAGCTTCATTAAACTGCTGTACACGAGATTCTAACCCATAGCGGGCTAATTTTATGGCATTAGCTCCGTAAGTATTCGTCTGAATAATATCAGCACCAGCTGCAATATATTCTCTATGAATCTTTTCAATTAATTCAGGTCTCTGTACATTCATTTCCTCATGACAGTACTCCAAGCCGTAGCCGTATAAAACTGTACCAATTGCACCATCTGCTGTTAGAACTTGCGTTTTTAACCTTTCAAGCAATTCCATAAAACTAACCTCTCTTCCCTAATCTTTAAAATAAAAAAAAGCCTTCTTTCATAAAAAAAGAAGGCTTTTACGTCATTTCGTAATTGTTTTCCTTCTCATCTTCGACACACGGTCTTCTGGATTTAGCACCTGACATTAAGTTGGTTGCTGAAGCTTCATAGGGCCAGTCCCTCTGCTTCTCTTGATAAGAATTTAGTATGAATTTTTTAAATAATTAAAAGAATCATATCGTTTACGAACGATTGAGTCAAGACTATTTCACTGAACAAAGGATAATTTTTACGAAATTTATAATATTTTGATTTATATCAAACAATTACGATAGTTTTTCTACAAGTTCTTCACCAATTTTTTTACCGTTTTGAATACATGCACCTATGCCTACTCCAAAATATGAGCATCCCGCTATTGATAAATTTGGATAGTTTTTCTCGAGCTCTTGTAAGAGACCTTGCAACGCTTCACGATGTGCCAAGTCGTACTTCGGCATCTGGTCGATCCATTTTGTCACGTCAACAACAGTTGGTTTTTCCTCAATCCCCAAGCTTTTTCTTACATCCTCAAGAGCAACTGCTGCTAACTCTTCATCTGTCATCATACGCAATCTCTCATACTCAGGGTTAATGCTCTTATAAAAAAGTCGTACAAGTAATTTCCCTTCTGCAGAGGTATGTTTCCACTTGCGGCTTGTCCACGTTGCTGCATTACAAATAACATCCGAATTATGTGACACAATATAGCCTGTTCCATCTGCTGGCAATCTATTATCGGGAACATCAAATCCTAAATAAATCGTAATGGCGGATGCAGTATTAAATTGTTTAAAATAGCCGTTCAACGATTCATCCTGTAATAAGCTTTGTACCGCTTCATTTGGCAGTGCCAATACAACATGATTTGCTTCAATCATTTTACCGTTTGCTAACGTAACAGAGTATAGATTCTCCTGCTTTTTAACACTAGTAGTGGCAATCCCTTTTATAATTTCTACATCCGTTAATGTTTCTTCAAGTCGATCAATTAGTGACGATAAACCATTTTTAAATGAAATAAATTTTTTGTTGGAGGCTTTCACAAATTGTTTCCTGTTTGCATCAAAACCTTTAATAATACTACCGTAATCGTTTTTGTAATCGATTAAATACGGTAAAGTCGAAGCAATTGAAAGTTGATTTAAATCTCCAGAATATACACCTGCAAGTACCGGCGCTATTTGGTTTTGAACAAGCTCCTCACCTAAATAATACGTTAAAAATTCCCCAATCGAGCTTTCTTTTGTAAACCTTTCATTCGGCATTGTTAAATCCTTTAACGCTTCTTTTTTACCTTCCTCAGATACAAGCGTGCTTTCCTCGAGAGATTGTAGGCTCATAGGAATACCGAACGTTGAGTCTGCTGGGATAGCATGTAGCTCATTATTTGTGTAAATATACGAAATACCTGTTTCGTTGTACACAAGATTTTGTTCAAAGTTTAGTTCCTCTACTAACTCCATGACACCTTTATGACGCGCTACAATAGAATCTGCTCCAGTTTCCATGATGAAGCCTTGTTCATATGCAGAGTGAAGCTTGCCACCAAGGTATGTATTTTTTTCAACAAGTACAAGTTTTACATCTAAGTTTTTCTCCTGAACTTGGCGTTGTAAATAATGCATCGTACACAATCCCGTAATTCCGCCACCTAATACAACAACTGTTTTCATATTAACCGCCCCTATTTTTAGTTCTTTATTTAGTATAAACTTTTTTTATCAAAAATTACGTTAAACCCTTTACAAATTTAGCAAAAATGGAGCTATCCAGCACATTGGACAGCTCCATTTTTTTATATTCAAATAGCATATATTCGCTAGAGGCTTTTATCTCCATAACGGAAATTATATATAAACAATTAATATAGTGTTATTTGTGCCTTAAAGTGTGTAGCGCCTTAATAGGAAACAACAATTTTCTTTGCCTTTTGCTTTTCTCTTCATTAATTTAAATTTTGTGCAAAGCTAGCTAGTTTTCCAGCTGAGTTTTTCACTTCGTTAAAGGCAATACCTAATTCACTTAGTACGTCTACTATTGCTTGTACTTCTTTTTCCATCCGACCATTTTGGTCTTTCGCCTCGGTCATAGCTTCTAATATGTTAGTAAATTGTCCTTCCGTTTGAACCATATTTTCCTCACCAGACGCTACCTCTTCTTGAATATTACTAAGCGAATGAACAAGTTTATCTGTCCGCTCATTCGTTTTATGTAGTAACGTCGCTACCGATGTGACAGATTCCTTTGTTTGAATCGATAGTTTTCTCACTTCATCTGCAACAACACTAAAGCCTTTGCCCGCTTCTCCAGCACGAGCCGCTTCTATTGCCGCATTTAAAGCCAACAAGTTCGTTTGATTAGCAATATTTGTCACAACGTTCATAATCGATTCCATTTCCTTTGACATATCTGTCAACTGTGCAATATTTTCCGCTATATCATCAAGCGAATAAATAATATTACTCATATTTTGCGATTGACTCTTTAATCGTTCACGACCTTCTAATGCCTGACTCTCAGCCAAAGTCGACACTTGAAGTGATTTTTTCGCTAGTTGTTTAATTTCCTCTGATTGTCCACTTAAGCGATGAAATGAATTGTTCGTTTCATGAGATATTGTGGCAAGACCTTCCGAAGACTCTACGATTTCTTGCTCTATCGCTTCTTTTCTACGTTCCATTTTTTCATGAATTTGCTCAATTGTGTGCTCAAACGCCTCTAAAACCAATTGTTGCTCAAAATTAGAAATTTTTGAGATGGCTCGAATTGTATTAAGCTGATCCACTGGATGA
This sequence comes from Lysinibacillus sp. NPDC093216, assembly GCF_050280325.1. Taxonomy (NCBI): domain Bacteria; kingdom Bacillati; phylum Bacillota; class Bacilli; order Caryophanales; family Bacillaceae; genus Lysinibacillus; species Lysinibacillus sp. NPDC093216. The sequence continues at coordinate 37,988 of NZ_JBNNVB010000038.1, forward strand.
TTAACATGTTCTTCAACCAAGTCAATAAATGACGCTGTTAAATCTTGGAACGCACAAATATACCATTGTGTTTTAAGCCCAATATGGACATGCACTTTAGCAATTTTTATTCGTCTTTGATAAAATTCATCATCAATCGTACCATTAAACATTTCAATAATATGACGTCGTAATGTAATTTTCAGCTTCTCCACTGAACTATGTTTATTAATAATATCTACTAAACTACGTTCAGTTCCAATCATTTCATAAAATCGATTAACAATATTATCAATACTGCCTTCTACAAAAGGTTGAAAGGCTTTTAAATATTGTAAATCCCTCTTTGTCAATTTGAGCAAATCAATTTGCTTTTTTATTGAATGGCAATTCGCTAAATCCATTTTTACAATGTATTGCTTTAAATCTAACGCCGTTGTCTTTCTCTGTTTTTGAAAGATCACACATTTACCCTCTTTCATGCTGTGTACTTTTGAAAAGCTGAGAAAAATTTAATTTCGTCTACCAAAAATATAAAAGATTAGGAAGATTTCATCCCCAACTTTTAGTGATAAGCCATCACATCACTTATGACGCTGATTCCTGCTACGGGCTACAATCAGCTAAAAATTGCAATCTTATTACTAGCTATTGCTTCTAACTACTCTTTCAAAATCACTCATATACATTATACATTTTATAAATAGCTGTCAATTTTCGGGTATACATTTTTTTCCTTAAATTATATAAAAAGTCCCTGTTATCTAACCTATTATCTAAAGCAGTAAAAAAGCTACCACAATACTTTTGGGTAGCCAATTTACATCATCTCTATTTTTTTATCCTTATTTTTTCCTTGTTTTAGTTTGAAATAATTACCGATTTGTTATATTAATATTTTTACAATCAGCCATTTGTAGTGATATACACCTACAAAACACCCTTAAATAAGAACCTAAGACCTGTATACAAAATGTTGATAATCAAATCTAAATACCTATTATTTTTTAATAAAAATACTTACTTTCCTTTCAATTCTTGCAGTAAAATTGCAGCCTCCTCACTTCCTGCTTCTGCTGCAAGTCCATACCACTTTATAGCCTCTTTAATATTTCTAGCTATTCCTTCTCCTTTATTGTAAATGTGCCCTAATTGTAATTTAGCTTCCGAATCTCCTTGAAGAGCAGCCTGTTTAAACCAATGAATACCCTTTTCAATATTGCGTATACCTGTTAACCCTTGGCTCCAAATGAAGCCTAAATCATAAAAGGTATCGACATGATATTGCTCTGCAGCTTTTTCATACCAATATAATCCACGGTTCACATCTTTCGTTTGCCCTAACCGTCCCTCTAAATAGATTCCTCCAAGCCTGTATTGCGCTTCAACATAGCCTGCTTCAGCAGATCCTCTATAGTAGCTACATGCTTGCTCCTCATTTTTGTCGATTCCTAATCCCTGCTCGTAAATAATTCCGAGGGTAAACATAGCCTCTGCCACACCTTGTTGTGCAGCGAAGTCGAACCACTTCTTCGCAAGTACCAAATTTTCTGGTACTCCCTCACCGTTAAAATACATATCTGCTAAATTATTCGCAGCATCTGGATGCCCTTGATTTGCTGCAGCCTCATACAATATAAAAGCTCTATTATAGTCTTCTTGAACACCTAGACCTTCAAAATAAAAATTACCAAGTGCATACTGTGCATCGGCATTTCCTTGTGACGCTGCTAACTCAAACCACTTTATTGACTTTTCTGGTCGGAAATATTCGCCGTCAACTGCACTATAATATTCTCCAAGCTGAAATTGTGCATCAGCATCCTGTTCCTCAATGGCATCTTTGTATAAGTCAATGATTTCCTCATGATCTAGATCTTCTTCTTCAAACGCCTCAACCTGTTCATTTTGGTGAATAAAATACCATTCCAATATATCAAGTACATCATCTACAACTTCGTTGCAATTGGATAACCTCTCCAGTGAAGAAATTTGCCAAATAAAAATATAGATAGGGAGTGGAATTGCATCACGCAGTAAATCATCATATTCAGCTAAAAGCGTTAGCACATTCTCCTGTACTGACTTCGTCTGTTCTGGATGTATAATTTGTAAGTGTCGTTGTTGATTCTTTTTCAACAGTCCTTGCACAACTTGATATAGTATTTTGTGCAAGGTTGCTAATTGTACTTGTTCGACTGTTATTAAATTTATGTTTTGCGCAAACCATGTATCTTGTGTTTGCGTGAGCTTTTGCAGAGATACAATTCGCTCTTTATTTTTTTTTTCTAAAAATTGCCCATACATTCATTTCCCCCCTTGCACGCTATCTTGCCACTATTATATGGAAGACAGTTCTAAATTGGTTACACATATGCTCTCAAGATTAATCCAATGAACAATGTAATAAACAAAAATACAGTGACATTCATCCATTTATACATTTCTAATAATCCGATAAATTCGCGAGTAAATGCATTAGGTACATAATAAAAGGCAGTCTTCGAACCAACACCTTGTGCATCAAGCTTCGCCTTTTTTGCATAAATACTTGCACGAAAAACATGAAAATTATTCGTTACGAATATGGATCGATATTTCTTTCCTTGAGCATGCTTATCCATAATTTTTTTAGAGAATGCCATATTTTGTTCAGTATTTGTAGATTGATCTTCCATTAATACTTTTTTAGCTGGTATTTGATGTTCGTCAACTATATATTTTTTCATGGCATATGCTTCTGATACTTTTTCATCATGCCCCTGCCCACCTGAGACGATAATGGTAGGTCGTTCTCCATATTTTTGAAATTGCTTTACTGCCTCATCTAAACGGCTAGCTAAAAGTGGTGGCACTTTATCTCCAATTAGTCCTGATCCTAGCGCAATAATATAGTTAGGCTCATACAGGATCGGCGTAAAATGATATAGAGTCGCGTAGGCCATTATGCTTGTATATAAAAACATTGTATAGCCAAAAACCAAAAACGCATAGAAGAAAAGAATGTGCCAAATTTCATGTTCGATATTCATAAAAATTACAAATACATACCAAATCATCATAATAAAAAAGCTCAAGCCAAAAACAGCTAACAATAGATTACGGACTTTACGGCCTTCTTTTTCAAGTAAAACTTTACTATTAAAAAACGTAGCGATCGATAAAATAAACATCATACTCGGGAAACTTCCTAGTATAATAACTATACCCATCTTCGACACAATCCCCTGCTCATTCGGGAGAAGTATAGGATGACTAATTATTGTACTTAAAATATACACTCCTAAAAGGCCAAGAACTACTGCATTGAGAAAACGTCTTTTTTCCGTTATATATAATAGTAAAAAAATCGAAATTAATAGTAATAATGTTGAAATCATCGTCTCACTCCTTTCTTTTTATATACAATTTTTAATGCTATCCTTATAACGCTGTATTGGTTTCCATTCCGACTGGGCTCAGCGCCCAACCTCCACTGCAATCAACAATATACAGCATACATTATAAGTAGTGCATGTCTAAAATTTGGTGATGAGCACTGACACTTCTTGTTCAAATTTGTTGATATCCCTAAATTGATCGAAGCGTTTATTTTATTTATCGAGAAAGTTCATGTAAAATTACTATTAAGAACTAGTTTAGACAAAACTAAAAATTATATTGGAGGAATACAAGTAATGAAAAAAATCCTTGCCGCTCTTTTTGCAGCGACACTTATGTTTGCATCTGTAGGTGCAACATTGTTCATCTCAGATACACCAACTGCAGAAGCTAAATCCTATAAGTCCGGTAAAAAAGGCTTCTCAAACAATAATAATAATAATAATAGCTCAAATTTCCAAAAATCTCAGGATAAATCTAAAGATCAAAATAATACAACAACAAATAAAAGCACAAACAAAACGGATTCAACAGCTAAGAAAGGCGGCTTCTTCTCAGGCGGCCTTATGAAAGGCTTAATGCTTGGTGGCTTAGCTGGTTTATTATTCGGAAGTCTTTTCAGTGGTATGGGTATGCTTGGTAATATTTTAGGCTTATTAATTAACGTTGCAGCCATCATGGTTATCATAATGCTAGTTGTAAAAATCGTTAATATGTTTAAAGATAAAAAACGTAAAGAGGAAGCACAATGGCACAAATAATTAATGAGCAAGATATTATAAATGCAATTTGCTTATCTCAGGCCTACTATAAAAACATTCGCCCTGAGGATGTACTTGTAGAACTAACATACGATGATGACACAGGCTTCGGTGCAGAAGTTGAAACTAATGGTCAAATCGAGATATTCGATACAGCAGCAATGATTGGCGCACTACGTGTATGGATTAAAGATGTCCTACATGGTGATCCATTTTCAACAGGCATCGAACTCGTTCTGGACGATGAGGAAGGTATTATTGCTAGACTATCGTAAATAAGTAAAGAATGAGGCTGGGACATAACTAGCTTCAAACAGTCAAATTGAGTGCGCTCAATTAATATGGTACCTGTAGTTAGGACACTTGAAAAAGAGTGTTTTATCTACAGGTATTTTTTATATACTTGGAATTCAAGATACAGGGATAAGTTGACAATATTAGTACGATAACATTTTCAACGAAAGAGATAAAAATACTTCAAAAGAATCCTAATGTACAACGTGTTAGCGAAAGAGCTATTACCTATACCTATACTGACGCCTTTAAAAATGAATTTATGGATGAGTATATGGCTGGTAAACTCCCTCTTCAATCAGTGTATAAAAAATCTGCTTTCTTTATGTCGAAATTTGCTTAGCGTATGTTTTTCGCTTTTTGTTGGTAGGACCCCCGATTATCAATGAATTCCTGAGTTCAGAGGAAATTCAAAGTAAAATTGATGGACAACGATCTAAAATTATCATTAGAGGCAGAGATAAACAAAAAATAAATTAGATTGTGTTATGTGTTAATTTTGAAGATGATTTAAAAAAAGCCTGTTTATTGCAAAATAAAAGTGCAGACTTGTGCAACGTATTTGTACAAAGTCTCGCACTTTTTTAATGCAAAAAAAAGACTTGCCTGCCACCCCAAGTCCCTCTACTGTAAGGGTGTCGAATCTTCAACAGTGGAGGAATGAAAGGATTCTAGCAATGTCTGAAGCCAATTGTATCAATGCCATCTGAAAATCAGGAATGCTTTTTAAGTGGCATAAAGCTGCTCTTTAAACAAGCTGAGGGTGTGCCACCTGTCATTAAAGACTTGAATGATTTAACAGAACAACTCGCGAATAAGATGGTAGAAGACCGAAACAGAATTCACTATCGAAGAAACAAACCAATTGAAGATCTTTTGGCAGCACGAGAAACAACAGCTATTAAAGTTACCAGGAAATGATTATCCCGTGTTTAAACAACTACCTATAAATACAATGAGAGTTTAAATTAGACAAACATTTGATTCATGTACCAAAAGCGAGGAATTATCACAGAATTGAGCTTCAGGAAGCCCACTTCTTCAAAGGTGGGAGGAATGAAGTGCTTTTTTCTTTATAGAACATATGTTTATATTGTATATTGTGAATAATCAAAAAAATAAAGGAGTGACGGGTAATGACGAAAGGGAAGAAAGATTGTTTTATTATAGAACTCAAGTTACTTATAGATAAATGGCAAAAGGATATTCTATTAAAACGTTTTGAAATTTCCCGTACACTCTATAATACAACTTTGTCTTATGCAGTAAAACAATATACTTTAATGCAAGAATCAAAACACTATCGAAAACAATTACGTTGCTAC
>NZ_JBNNVB010000039.1:0-38532 GCF_050280325.1 Lysinibacillus sp. NPDC093216
TGATAACGCCTTCGTGACCAACCTCGTGTTGGCCCGAGACCCTGGAGCGAGCAACGCGAGTGAAGCGGCTCATCGGACGCCCCCAGGAAAGCGCCCAGTCGGAACGGAAATCAACCCCTCGCTTTGCTGAAGCACCATATTTTTTTACATGCTACATTAATTTCACAGATACATTTATTTCCCAAAAAGTAAAAATCCGACTAGTGTTAGTCGGATTTTTTTACTTTCTTTTCTTTTTTAAAAATGTTGATACATGTACGCGTAATACTACTTACAAATTTCGGCAGCTGGAACGTATATACTTTCAGGACTCTCTCCCCCTTACGCTAATCTATGCTTCTTATCATTAAACATATGCCTTGCGAGAAAGATATAGACCCTGAATTCCCTATTATTTCATTACTTGTAAAGCGAGATGTACCAAGAGAGATTTCTTCATTTGTTGTTTCATATTTTACATGCCTTAATGTCACATCTTTAATCGGCTCTTCATGTGCAAAGAAAGATAAATAACGGTATTGTTCGTCTGCTTCAATGAAGTGCTTGCCCGGCATTAAAAATTGCAACATATTTGCATGATTAATAATCTTCAATACTACCTGCGGATGCTCTTTTTGTAACCGATAAATCGAACGAACCGCTGCCTCATAATGATCTAAACGACCACCTGTAACACCTGTAAGTACAATTTCTTGCGGTGTATAGGTCAAAGCTTTTAATAACGCTAAGTCCGTATCCGTTTCATCTTTTTCTTCCTGGAATCGTTGTCTATCATTTGTATGTGCCATCACCAGCTTGTATTCCTCTTGCGATAGTGAGTCAAAATCTCCTACTGTGGCATGCGGTGTGATTCCTTGCTCGATTAAATATAGCGCTCCTCGGTCTGCTCCGATAAATAACACATCACTTTGTTCTTTATACGGGCTAAATGAACAGAGTTCCGCTCTTGGCCCACCTGCACAAACAACGACTACTGTCATTCTTGAATCGCAGCCTCACCAGCAGCTAAAATTTCCTGTAGGGCCGCGGTACGATCTTCTTTACTATAAATAGCGGAACCAGCTACAAAAATTGTTGCTCCTGCTTTGGCACAAGGAATAATAGTCTCTGCATTAATACCACCGTCAATCTCTATAGCAATATCGAGATTACGTTCTTTAATAATAGCTGCTAATGCTTCAATTTTTGGCACAACAGAATGAATGAATTTTTGCCCACCAAACCCTGGATTCACTGTCATGAACAACACCATATCAATATCTTCTAAAATGTGTTGAATAGATTCTATTGGTGTATGTGGATTTAATACAACACCAGGTTTGACTCCATACGAGCGAATTAATTGAATTGTACGGTGTAAATGGCGGCAAGCTTCTACATGCACCGTAATATAGTCTGCTCCTACATTGGCGAATTGTTCAATATATTGATCAGGATTTTCGATCATCAAATGAACGTCTAATGGTAAATCAGTTAAAGGACGAATGGCGTCTAATACAATAGAGCCAAAAGAAATATTTGGCACAAAATGACCATCCATAACATCGATATGAATAAGCTGTGCCCCTGCCTTTTCTACTTCTTTAACTTCCTCTCCTAATTTAGCAAAGTTCGCTGCTAAAATTGATGGTGCTATTTGTATCATCATTAATACCTCGGCTTTCGATCCATAATTTCTTGCATAAATTGTTTGTAGTGTTTATAACGATAGTCACGAATTTCTCCCGCCTCAACAGCTACCTTTACTGCACATTTTGGCTCCTTTAAGTGTAAACAGCCTCTAAATTTACAATCATCTGCCATACGGGCCATTTCAGGGAAGCATGCGCCTAATTCTTCTTTTTCTATTTCATCAAAATCAAACGAACTAAATCCTGGAGTATCTGCTAATAAGCCGTCACATACCTCGATTAATTCGACATGGCGAGTCGTATGTTTTCCTCGCCCTAAGCTTTGTGAAATAATTCCGGTTTTCAAATTTAAATCTGGAATCAATGTATTAAGTAGTGTAGATTTCCCAACTCCAGATTGCCCTGCTAACACGGAACTTTTTCCCTTTAAAATAGGTTGTAGACGATCAACTAATTCTTCCTCACCTTTATAGGTTTGTAGCACTGTATAATCCATGCTTTCATAATCTGCTATATAGCTTTGCAATTCCTCGCGTTCATGATCTTCTAGTAAATCCATCTTTGTTAAACAAATAATCGGATGAACATGAAATGACTCTAAAACAACTAAGAAACGATCCAGTAAAATTGTATTAAAATTAGGTTCCTTTACAGAAAACACCAAAATTCCTTGATCAATATTGGCAATTGGAGGACGTACTAATTCATTTTGGCGTTCCATAATTTTTTGAATAGTACCGTCTGATCCCTCTGTTTCCAGAGTGTATTCTACATTGTCGCCAACGAGTGGGGATTCCCCGCGATTGCGAAAAACCCCACGTCCTCGACATTGTATTAGTTGTTCTCCATCATATACATAGTAATAACCGCTTAATGCTTTACGTATTTGGCCTTGCGCCATCCAATTCCCCCTTATTTAACATCATCAATTATTGAAACTTTCTTCAGAAATAATTTGCGAGTCACGTATAATTCTATATGAGCCTACTTTGCCCTCTTCAATGACAAGCTGTATTTTATACGGTTTATTAGCCGTAATAGTAAATTCATCGGCAGCTGTTGACATTGTATGGTCTTTATCTTCAATTTCAATACGAATAGATTGCTCCATACCTTCCTCTGTTGGTTCATATGGTATTTCCACATGCACAGTTTTCACCATAGTTTTTACAGGTTTTTCGGCAGGGCCTTTACTTATAACAACAGCTATTGTAGAGCCTGGTTCAACTTCAGTCCCAGCTCTTGTCAATTGGGAAATAACACTTCCGGCAGCTATTGTATTATGATAGTCTTCACGGGCAATACTCCATTTTAAGCCTTTACTTCTTACATAGTCATCCATTTCAGCCTTCGTGTAATTCACAACATTACCTATGGTAACCATTTGTATACCTGCGCTTACTTTAAATTTCATCTTTGTATCTTTAGCGATTACCTCTTCTTGAGGTTTAGGCTCTTGATCAATAATTGTTCCTTCTCGCTCTGTTGAATGCACCCAACTTATATCCGGGTCTAAAAATTTACCACCCTTTAACATTGATTGAACTTGGCTGATTTGCTGTCCTCTATAATCTTCCACTTTCGTCGTTTCTACTCCAAGACTGACGGTTAAGTCTATTTCCGTACCTTTTACACGCTCTGTACCCTCCGCAGGGTCTGTTTCAATAACTTTACCCTTTTCAACGTCCTCATCATAACGCTCCTGAGGTTCTTTACCAACAGTAAAACCTTCAGCCACTAATTTCTTCGTAGCTTCCTCAACTGTCAAATTAGCCACACTAGGTACAGGCGTCTTTTTAGGAATAAATAGATCTGTGCCAAAATAAAGGGATAGGAAGATGGCGATAGCCGCTATTATTAGTCCAGCAACATATATTGGCCATTTTATCTTTTTCTTTACAGGTGCTGTCTTTTCCACAGGCTTCTTAGCCTCGGGTTTCGGCTTTGCTTGTGTAATTGGTTCGATTACTCTGGTCTTCGTTAAATCTTCGTCTTTACGTATAATTGGCTCTTTTATAATCGGGATAGCCTTTGTCACATCATTATCTTCCGGTATGACAAACTTTGGTTCATTGATTCGATTTGGCGATAAAATTGTTTCTAAATCTGCCTGCATTTCTTCTACAGTTGAATAACGATGAGAAGCATCTTTCGCTGTAGCTTTTAGCACAACATTTTCAACGCTTTGAGGTATTGTAGCATCGAATGCACGAACGGACGGTGTCTCGGATTGTAAATGTTTAAGCGCGATTGAAACAGCTGACTCGCCTGAAAACGGCAATTCCCCTGTTAATAATTCATATAAAACAATGCCAAGTGCATAAATATCAGATTTGTTTGTTGCCGTACCACCACGAGCCTGCTCTGGTGATAAATAATGCACCGTTCCTAGTACGGAGTTCGTTTGTGTAAATGACGTTGCACTAAGCGTCATCGCTATGCCAAAATCAGTTATTTTCACATTTCCTTCAGCGTCCATTAAAATATTTTGAGGTTTAATGTCACGATGGATAATATGATTTTCATGAGCATTGGCAATTGCTGATGTTAACTGCTTCATAATATGCACACTTCTAGCAGGAGAAATTGGTGCAAATTCCTGTATGTACTGCTTTAATGTTTTTCCTTGGACATACTCCATCACAATATAATGTAGATCACCATCATCACCTACATCATAAACACTAACGATATTTGGATGTGTAAGGCTTGTAGCAGAAAGTGCTTCACGTTGAAAACGGCGATGCAATTCATCCTCATTGGTAAAATCATAGCGTAATATTTTGATCGCTACATCACGGTTTAAAATCATGTCATGTGCTAAATAAACATTGGACATACCACCGCCACCAATTAGCCCTATAATTTTATAGCGATCACTAATTCGTTTACCTACAAGCATACTTACACCTCCTCATCTAGCCTTGTGAGTAGCACGAGGGAGATATTGTCCTCTCCCCCGCTTGCATTTGCTAATTCCACAAGTTTTCGTCCTTTTTCTTCTATTGAATCCGGATACGTAATAATTGATGCCATTTCATACACTGTAAGTTTATTGCTTAAACCGTCAGAGCAAATGAGTAAATACGATTCTGATGCTAAATCAACTTCATAAAAGTCAGGTTCGATCGATTCTTCTGTACCAACTGCTTTTAAGATGAAATTTTTCTTCGGATGCGTCAACGCTTCCTCTTCACTAATTTCACCATTTTCAACCAGAACATTTACATAGGAGTGATCTCTTGTTATTTGTTGTGCACCATCATCAAAGAAATAATACACACGACTATCACCAACATGTGCGATAAAGCAATGATTTTTTTCAATTAACACTGCAATAAACGTCGTGCCCATTCCTTTACAGTCTTCGTGTGATAAAGAATAGTCGTATATACTTTTATTCAATTGCTTGACCGCTTGTAATAACCACTCTTTTTTTGATGTTGTTGATGCAAAATGATGTGCCTCTGCCTGTAAAAAAACGGATTCTATCTGCTTCATCGCCATATCACTCGCTACATCGCCAGCATTATGACCACCCATGCCGTCTGCTACAAGTGCTAGTGCAAGCCCGTCTGGACGTTTAAAAAATGCCGCACGGTCTTCATTAATTGCTCGTTTTAACCCAATATCACTTTCGACTGTGTATTTCAACACTGGTCACCTCGTCTCTTCAGATCTCTCTTGCGCACGTAATTGACCACACGCAGCAGCAATATCAGAACCTTGCTCTCGGCGGATCGTTACGTTAATACCATTCTTCTTTAAAGTTTTTTCAAAGGCAAAAATTTGACTACGGGATGTGCGAACATAATCACGTTCTGGTACGTAGTTTACAGGAATTAAGTTCACGTGGCATTTAAGTCCTTTTATTAATGCAGATAATTCTTCTGCAATTTCAACAGAATCATTTTCACCAGACATTAAACCATACTCAAAAGTAACACGTCGGCCAGTTTTTTTAGTATAGTAACGAACGGCTTCCATTAATTCATCTAATTTATAAGCACGTGCAATTGGCATCAGTTTTTGACGATCCTCTTGGTTTGGTGCGTGCAAGGATACTGCAAAGTTAATTTGTAGTTGTTCATCAGCGAATTCGTAAATTTTAGGAACAATTCCTGATGTTGAGACAGTGATGTGACGAGCACCAATATTTAACCCTTTTTCATGGTTGATGACTTTTAAGAAGTTCATCATCGCTTCATAATTATCGAAAGGTTCTCCAATACCCATAATGACGATATGTGACACACGTTCGTCCAATTCATCTAAAGTTTGTTGTACTTTGACAACTTGCTCCACGATTTCCCCTGCTAATAAGTGACGTTTTAATCCACCTAAAGTTGACGCACAAAACGTACAGCCAATTCGGCAGCCTACTTGTGTCGTCACACAAACAGAGTTCCCATATTCATGACGCATTAATACAGTTTCAATAGAATAGCCGTCTTGTAGTTGGAATAAAAACTTTATCGTACCATCTTTAGATTCCTGTTTAATAATTGTTGACAATGTCGTTAAAGAAAAACTTGCTTCTAGCTTTTCACGTAATCCTTTTGAAAGGTTAGACATCTCTTCAAATGTTTTTACACGTTTATTATAAAGCCAATCAAAAATTTGTGCTGCACGGAATGGTTTTTCACCATTTTCCTTTAACCATTCTTCTAATTGGTCCGGCTGTAATGAGTATACCGATTCCTTTAAAGTTGGTTTTTCTTTTTTCGCGCGTCGAACAGGCTTGTCTTCCGCTTCTTCAACTAAGTCGTTAATGCGCTCATTAAATTTCTCTTGATCCACCATCAGTTGGATCCTCCTTTTTTACGAAAGGCGGCAACGAAGAAACCGTCACTACCAAAGTCTTGTGGAAAGACTTGAAGCATGCCATTTGCTTGCTTTTCCGCTAATTTTGTTGGTAAAGATTCTAGTTGTATAGCTTCCATTTCTGGATGCGTTGTTAAAAAGGCTTCTACAGTACCTTCGTTTTCCCTTTTATCTACTGTACATGTACTGTACACAAGCTTGCCATCTATTTTCAATACTTTTGTTGCAGCATCTAATAGTGCCAATTGTATTTTTTGGAGGCTTTCTAAATCTTCTTCTCGCTTTGTATATTTAATATCTGGCTTACGGCGCATAACACCTAAACCACTACAAGGTGCATCGACTAAAATAGCATCGAATGATTCTGGTTGTAGAAAATCCGGTGCCTTACGTCCATCAATCGGAGCAGTCTCTACGATATCAATCCCTAGACGATCCGTATTATGGTCGATTAAATCTAATTTATGAGGGTGAAGGTCAGTCGCTAAAATTGAACCTTCATTTTTCATAATCTCAGCTATATGTGTTGTCTTTCCTCCCGGAGCTGCACACATATCTAAGACGCGCATGCCAGGTGATGGATGCAAAACATTTGCTGGAATCATTGAGCTTTCATCCTGAATAGTAATAAGCCCTTCTTGGAATGCCTTTGTTCGAGCTGGCTGACCATTTGTTACATGTAAACATTCAGGCATTAGCTCGCTTCTCTTCGCTGCTAAACCTTCCTCTTCTATACTGGCAATCGCTTGCTCAACGCTTGCTTTCGTCGTATTTACACGTACAGTCTGCACTGGAGGTACATTATTTTCATGTAGCATTTCAGCCGCTACTTCAATACCGTAGTTATCTACAAAGCGTTGCACTAACCATTCGGGATGACTCGTTTCAATAGCAAGACGCTCAATTGGATCTTTAATGTCATCAGTAGAAGCTACACCCTGACGTAAAATAGAACGTAAAATACCGTTGACCATTGAAGCTATCCCTTTGTGACCTCGACGCTTAGCAATTTCTACAGCCTCATTTACCGCTGCATGTGGTGGGATACGTGTTAAATAATGCATTTGATATAAAGATAAACGTAAAAGCCAGCGCACCCAATGATCCACTGAGCCACGGATAAATGGCTCTAAATAGTAATCGAGTGTCATTTTATATTGTAAAGTACCATACGTAATTTCTGTTAAAAGCGCACGATCCTTAGCTTCAATTTTATGTCGCTTGATTGTTTCATTTAAAAGCAAATTACTATAGGCTTGATTTTTATCTACTGCTAACAGAATAGAAAGTGCAGCATCGCGCACATTTCCATCCCAAATTACTACGCTTTTTTTACTCATTTAAATTGGTCCCCGATCTGTAATTTAGAACCTGTACCACGCAAATATTCCTCTGCTGTCATGCGTTTTTTACCAGCTGGTTGTACATCATACAAGGCAAGTGTTGTACCATTTCCTGCTGCAACTTCAAAATAATCCTTTGAAATCGCAACAACCTCACCTGGTAAAGTATCATGCTTTGTGTTACCAACTTGTGCCCACCAAATTTTAAAGTTGCCATCTTCAAATGTTGTATAGGCAACTGGCCACGGATGAAGACCACGCACTTGATTGTATAAAGTTGTAGCATCCTTTGTCCAATCGATACGTTCTTGCTCACGTGAAATATTGCTTGCAAAGGTTACTTGTGCTTCATCCTGCACGGTACGATTATTCGTTCCATTAATAATAGAAGGAAGTGTAGCTTTTAATAAATCAGAGCCTACAGCACTTAGCTTATCAAATAGTCCACCTGTATGATCTTCCTCTTCAATTGGGATAGCCTTTTGAGATATGATATCACCTGCATCAAGCTTTTCCACCATATACATGATCGTTACACCCGTCTCTTTTTCACCATCAATAATTGCTTGGTGAATAGGTGCTCCTCCACGATACTTTGGTAAAAGTGACGCATGGACGTTAATGGAACCAAGCGGTGGTGCATCTAGCAATTCTTTCGGCAAAATTTGTCCAAAAGCAGCTGTTACGACTAGGTCAGGCTGTAAATCAATAATTTGCTGTAATTCCTCAGAACCACGTAGCTTTTCAGGCTGAATAACAGGTAAACCTAACTCCATCGCTGCTACCTTAACAGGTTGTGGTGTTAGCACACGCTTACGCCCAACTGGACGATCTGGTTGTGTAACTACAGCTTTAATATCATAACCTTCATGATGTAGCATACGCAAAATTGGCGCTGAGAAATCAGGTGTTCCCATAAAAATTATTGAAGTCATATTATTCCTCCTCTTCAGCGTACATTGCTTCAAGCTCTTCTTCAGTTAAAATGCGTTTGATTTTTGAATCAAATAGCACGCCATCTAAATGATCGATTTCATGTAAAATTGCTCGTGCATCAAAGCCTCCCGCTTCTAACTCATATACACGTCCTTCACGGTCACATGCTTCAATTTTCACATAGTCAGGTCGTTCAACCTCACCGTATAATCCTGGGAAGCTTAAGCATCCTTCAATATCTACTTCAGCGCCATCTGTTTCAATGACAGTCGGATTAATCATTTCTAAAATATCTCGTTCCTCGCCAAGCTCGACAATGGCAACACGTAATCCTACATTTATTTGCGGTGCAGCAATACCAACACCATCGTATTCAACCATTGTGTCATATAAATCATCTAGTAATGTAATAATTTCTTCATTAATTTCTTTTACTTCCGCGCACGGCGTTGATAGTACCTTTGCTGGATGTTCAACAACTTTTTTAATTGCCATCTTATGTTCCTCATTTCTATATTTAAGGTCAAGTGTGTTGATTAGTTATTTTTAACCACTCAAATTATTTAGAAGGCTCTGATTTCCGCTACGGGCTACTCGCTTTCCTGCGGGCGAGCGTCGAGCCGCTTCCTCCGCTGCGCTCCGTGCAGGGTCTCGTCTGTCTCGCTTTCCCGCGGGAGTCGAGTAGCCCTCCGCTACAATCAGTAAAAAATGGGAAAATATTAGCAAGATAGCAACAAAAAAATCTTTCTATCAGCCAATAACAAACCTATATTTACCTAATCAACACGCCTGATTTAAAGTTATACCTTATTTAATTGGACTCCATATCACTAGCTACGACTCTGTCAGCATTTAATATGCTCAGCATCATAACTCGTAGTTGATTTCCGTTCCGATTGGGCGCTTTCCTGGGGCGTTGGGGCAACAAATGTTTTATATGTGCGAAAGCACCGATTTTGGTCACGAAGGCGTTATCACAGGATGTGATGGTTTTAGCCTTCGTTCCTCTATTGCTAATCCCCAAGGAGTCGCCCAATCTCCACTCCAATCAACTTATCCTCATGACATCAGTTTTAACAAAATGTCATCCCAAACTTTGAGTGATGAATCATTTTATATAGTTGACGGATCTAAATCTACCGTCATTAATATTCCCTGTTTAATCCATTCCCCTCGATACATCGCTAAAAGGCGCTGTAATACAGGAATGAGATTTGGTTCAATTTTATATTTTATCAAACATTGATAACGATATCTATTTTGGAGACGACTAATACTTGCAGTTGTTGGTCCAATAATTGCTACCTTGTTTGATAAGTTTTCCCTTAGCCAATCCGCTGCCCTTCCAGCATACTCTGCTGCCATCATGACATCCTCATGAGATATTTGAACAAGCGCTACATAATAATACGGTGGATAGCTAGAGCGGCGACGTAAAAACATTTCACGTTCGTAAAATGGCTCGTAATCTTGTATTTTGGCCAATTCAATTGCATAATGCTCTGGTGTATACGATTGAACAATAACCTCACCATGCTTTTCATGACGTCCAGCTCTACCACTAACCTGCGTTAATAATTGGAATGTACGCTCCGCTGCACGGTAGTCAGGTAGGTGCAGAGATGTATCAGCACTAAGTACACCAACAAGCGTAATATTAGGAAAATCAAGACCTTTAGCAATCATTTGCGTCCCTAGCAAAATATTTGCCTGTCCTTCTCCAAATGCTTGCAAAATTTCTTCATGTGCACCCTTTTGCTTTGTGGTATCAACATCCATTCGGAGAACCCTTGCCTCAGGAAATAGCTTATAAATTTCTTCCTCGACTTTTTGTGTTCCCGTACCGAAATAACGAATATGCTCACTCTGGCATTGTGGACATATTTGAGGAACACGCTCCTCATAACCGCAATAATGACATTTTAATTTCTCGGTTGTCCGATGATACGTTAATGAGATGTCACAGTTCGGACATTGTACAACCGTCCCACAATCACGACAAAGCACAAAAGAAGAATAGCCACGACGATTTAAAAACAGCACCATCTGTTCTTTTTTCTCAAGCCTTATACGTATAGCATCAATAAGCTGCTCCGAAAACATAGAACGATTCCCTTTTTGAAGTTCTTCTCGCATATCGGCAATAAAAACAGTTGGTAGCGGTTGGTGCAAAGCACGTTGCTTTAAGGATAGCAAACTATATACGCCCTTCTTTGCTCTCGCAAATGATTCAAGTGCAGGCGTTGCACTACCTAATATAACAGGACATTTGTAAAATTCACTTCGCCAAATCGCTACATCTCTAGCATGATAACGAGGTGAATCTTCTTGCTTGTAGGTTGATTCATGCTCTTCATCTAAAATAATGAGGCCTAAATTTGTAAAAGGTGCGAAAATGGCTGAACGAGCTCCAACAACAACACTTACTTTTCCTTGCTGAATTTTACGCCATTCATCATACTTTTCACCGACAGATAAGCCACTATGCATCACAGCAACCATCTCACCAAAACGACTACGAAAACGCTCTGTCATTTGTGGTGTTAATGATATTTCAGGCACTAGCATAATGGCTTCCTTACCTTCATCTAACACCTTTTGTATCGCTTGCAAATATATTTCAGTTTTACCGCTTCCCGTGACGCCGTGTAGTAAAAAAGTTTGCGCCGTCTGTTCTTCCATCGACCCGTTAATAGCCTTAAGTGCAATGTGCTGTTCTTCCGTCAATTGTAAAGATTGCGTACGGGAAACCTCCTTCGTAAAGGGGTCACGATACACCTCTTCTTGTATAAAATGGGCGGCCCCTTTGTCAATAACCGACTGTAATACCGCGGGAGATGCACCTGTTTCCTCATAGATTTTCTGTGGCAAAAGGACCTCTCCAAGATGTTTGTCCATCCATTCAATCAGCTGACGTTGTTTAGCTGCTCTCGCTGCACTTTTCATTGCCTTGTCGATATCTTGCTGATGATCGGATATTTTGACCATCCGTATTTCTTTCACATTACCTTGCTGCTTCACAACATTTTCAATTTTTACAATTTTATTAGTAATAAGCTGTTTTAATAAAGGAAGTAATTCTGCACGCTCGAATTCTTTGAAATTAGCCTGTTGTCGTTTACCAAAAATAGCTTGCGCCTCATCTGGCAAAGCATCTTTCTCCCCTAATAAGGTTATGATTTTTTCATACTTCGCTCGAAGCGCTGATGGGAGCATGACCTGTAAGGCATCAATTTCATAACAAATCGTTTCGTTTTTCAACCACTTCGCCATTAACAGCATTTCTTCGGTCAATACCGGCTCTATATCTAAAATTTGCGCAATAGACTTTAATTTATTAGATGGTACTTCTGTTTCATTTTTTAATCCGACCACAAAGCCTAGAACATTTCTTGGCCCAAACGGTACTTTTACACGACAGCCCATCTCGATAATATGTGCCCATTCTGTAGGCACTTCATAGTCAAATGGACGATCTACATGGTATGTTGAAACATCCACTATAACCTCTGCAATCAACAAACTCATTGCTTCTCACCTTGTAATAAATATGTCCAAAATGCTTGCGCAAACTGCATGGCATTTGTCGTATCCCATATTTGACCTTTTACTTCTGCCGTGTCACTAAAATCAATCCACGTGTCAGACGTAATTGTTAACATTGGCTTTCCAATAACCTTTTGCCCAAAAGTTATTACGGTCATGCCTTCTACGGATAGTATCGGTGCCCCTTCAATTGTAGGCGTATTTGCTGCATGGATAAAAAATGCAGATGGATATTGTTTTTTATAATCTTCAAGCTGCTCAAAGAGTTTATGCACGCTTGCTTCGTCCTCATCTATAAGGATTACATTTGCCCCAAGTGTTTTTGCCTCTTTTGCTATTGCCTGACCAATTCTACTATTCGCCTGCGTACTAATTACATGGTGCTCGTCCATTGGAACATAAGACGCCCCAGCTGTAACCACTACCGTTTTACCAGCTAATAGCTTAAGCTTCTCTGAAAAAAATTCTTGCACAATCGCCGTAATTTTTTCTGGCTCCTCTAAACGACCTTTGCCAACATAGCCACATGCCAAAAATCCTTCCGAAGGCTCAATAAATTGATAGCCATCAGATTGTAACTGAGCCAAATTTCGTTTTACCGCTGGATGGTCATACATATGTACATTCATCGCTGGTGCAAGCCATACAGGGACAGTAGTTGCAAGCAAGGTCGTCGTTACCATATCGTCTGCAATTCCATTCGCCAGTTTACCTATGACATTTGCGGTAGCTGGTGCAACTAAAATTAAATCTGCCCAATCCGCCAAATCAATATGGGCAATAACACTCGAATCCTTTTCATCAAAAGTATCGAAAAAAACATCATTTTTGGACATAACTTGAAAGCTCAGCGGATTCACAAATTGTCTTGCTGATGCTGTCATGATAACCTTTACATTTGCTCCTGCCTGAGATAGCTTGCTAACTAGAGCGACAGCCTTATAAACTGCTATGCCACCTGAAACACAAAGTAAAATATTTTTATTCATGCACAATCGTCCTTTCAAATGATAAGCTCCCAAAGGAACATTCCCCGGGAGCTCTCGACATTCTGTATAATCAAAAATCCACTGCAGACTTTAACATTAATTTGGCAAAAGCTTATTTATCAATGTTAGATTTCGTCTTCATACACAGTTGACTCATCCTGTGATACTTTCGTAAGTACACCTGCCGCTACTTCTTCAAGCGCTTTCCCTACGTATTTATGGGAAACATACTTGTGTAAACGTTCAGTGTCTTGTTCCTCTTGCATTTGACGAGCACGTTTAGATGCTAGACTTACTAAAGAGTATTTTGAATCGATTTCTTTTTTTAATGTATCTACTGATGGGTATAACATAGGTTTATTCTCCTCTCAACATTGACAAATATCTTTTTTCAACACGTTCTCTACGACAATGCTCTGCTTTAATAATCGCATTTATACGATCACAAGCATTTGTCACTTCATCATTTTCAACTACATAATCATAAAGGCTCATCATTTCGAGCTCTTCGCTTGCAGTTGCAATACGCTTCGCAATAACGTCTGCTGTTTCCGTCCCTCGACCAACTAAACGGTCTTTTAATTCCGTTAAGCTTGGTGGGGCTAAGAAAATAAATAATGCATTTGGTGCCTTTTTGCGGATTTGTGCAGCACCTTGCACTTCAATTTCTAAAAACACATCACGTCCTGCATCAAGTGTTTCATTTACGTAGGCTAACGGCGTTCCGTAATAATTCCCTACAAATTCAGCATGCTCCAATAAGCCACCCTGTTCAATCAACGCTTCAAATTCTTCACGTGTCTTGAAAAAATAGTCTACACCATCTACTTCACCTTCGCGAGGATTTCGTGTTGTCATCGAGATGGAATACTCATAATTCGTATTCGGCTGAGAAAATAATTCTTTTCGCACTGTCCCTTTACCTACACCAGATGGGCCAGACAGAACAATTAATAATCCACGTTCTTTTATCATTTATTCTCTATATCTCCCTTAATTTATAACAGATACAAAGCAAGCTATTCGATATTTTGAACTTGCTCGCGCATCTTTTCTAAAATTGTTTTCGCCTGAACTACTGCAACGGCCGCCTCTGTTGATTGATTTTTTGAACCAATCGTATTGATCTCGCGGTGTATTTCCTGCATTAAAAAGTCTAATTTACGGCCAACTGAAATCGTTTCTTGTAATGTTTCTTCCAGTTGATTAAAATGACTATCTAATCGGTCCAATTCTTCAGTGATGTCCACACGTTCTGCGAATATCGCTACTTCGGCAAGTAGACGATCTTCTAACAACGCTCCATCCGCCAGTTGAGAAATTCTTTCCGATAATCGTGTACGATATTTTTCTACAGCAAGAGAGGCACATGAACGAATGTGGTTCACTTGTTCCACTAACTGTTCTTTATATTGTACAACAACATCATGCAATTCTTGCCCTTCACGCTCACGCATTTGAATGAGCTGTTCAAGTGCTTGTGAAATAGCCTTTTCAACAGCACAGAGTAAATCCTCAGGTGTAAGCTGTGGCTTTTCCTGTACAAGCGCTTGTTCAAGCGATAGTAGCTCTTGCATTGTCCATTTTTCTTCTAGTGGTACTTTACTTGCTAATTGCTCTTTTGCCTTACGATACGCTTCAATTAATGACCAATTAATTTCAATAGATTGCTCGACGTTCTCTAAATCCTTAACATAAACCATCACATCAATTTTGCCACGTGACAAAGCTTGCGAAATTAATTTCTTTGCAAAAATTTCTGCTTCAAGCCATTCTTTCGGGAATTTTGCATTAATTTCTAAAAATCGATGGTTGACCGAGCGCATTTCTACGGTTAATTGAAAGTCTGTTGTTGTTGTGACACCTCTGCCAAAACCAGTCATACTACGCACCAAGGTTCGTCACACCTTTCTTTGCATACTGGGATTATTATAACATAAGCTCTGTCATTTATGACGTGTCTCTCCGTAAAAAATTAGATCAATTTCGCCTTGGCGTAATCGCGTCCGGAGGCTCTATCTTCATTCAGTAGGTAGATAAACACCTGCTGAATGAAGATAGAGCAAAAGTTAATTCTACCACATATGAAGCTATATTTTAATATTCACCTAAAAAATGCTATGATAAACATAAGAAAAAACTCATCACCAAAAGAAGAGCTGACCTTTGGTAAATTTTATGCCATGTCCAGAAGTTGATTGAAGTGGAGACTGGGCGACTCCTAGGAATCAGCAATAGAGGAACGAAGGCTAAAACCATCACTTCCTGTGATAACGCCTTCGTGACCAGCATCGTGCTGGCCCACCGCCCCCAGGAAGCTTTGCTCTGTGCGATAGCGTAGCGACAGCAACAACAAATGTTTTATCTGCGCGAAAGCGAAGCGTCAACAACAAAGCGCCCAGCCGTAACGAAAATCAACCACAAACTATGGTGATGAGCATATAAATGGATTTAACTATAAGGTGTGTTGATTAAGAAAACCTTGTTATGCTATCGAGCGATTTTTTGTTGATATTTTGCTTAAATGTGCCCATTTTTAGCAGATTGTAGTGAAGGGCTACTTGACTCCCGCGGGAAAGCGAGACAGACGAGACCCTGCACGGAGCGAAGCGGAGGAAGCGGCTCGACGCTCGCCCGCAGGAAAGCAAGTAGCCCGTAACGGAAATCTGCACCTTTTATGTAATTTGCAATAGAAATGGTTAATCAATACACCTGTTAAAATATAAAATACGAAAGTACCAAGGATGCTTATATCGTTGGAAAGAGGAATTCATATGGCATTTGATGGCTTATTTACTTATTCAATGACAGCCGACTTACAACAATTAGTAACAGGTCGGATCACTAAAATACATCAACCAAACGCTCAGGAAGTTGTTCTACATATCCGTGCGAACGGAAGCAATCATAAATTACTTTATTCGATTCATCCTTCTTACGCACGTGTTCACCTTACCGAGCAATCTATAGAAAATCCAGCAGAACCCCCTATGTTTTGTATGCTGTTGAGAAAGCATATAGAGGGTGGTTTTATTTCTTCTATTAAACAGCACGATTTTGATCGAATTATAATAGTAGAAATTGAAAGTAAAAATGAAATAGGCGACCCTATTGTAAGGGAGTTACATGCTGAAATTATGGGCCGTCACAGTAACCTGTTATTAATAGATAAGGAACAGGGAAAAATAGTCGACAGCTTAAAGCATTTGTCACCTTCCGTGAATAGTTTCCGTACAGTTTTACCTGGTCAGCCTTATATCGCACCGCCCGCACAGAATAAATGGCACCCTCTAGCAGTAACCGACGAACAGCTTACACTGTTTTTCTCTGAACCAAAAACGGCTAAGGAAGTAGTTTCGCAATTTATTGGTTTCTCTCCTATACATGCTGAGGAATTATTATTCCGATTAGCAGATACAGATAATCGTGTAAATTGCTTTAAAAATTTTATAGCTTCCTTTAATAATGGTGGAACAAAGCCGATGTATGTAATCGCAAATAATAAAACGTACTTCTCACCAATCGCGCTTACACATTTACAAGGAGATGTAACGATTTATCCAAATGTCCATGAGCTACTTGACCGTGTATTCTTCGCTCGAGCTGAGCGTGATCGTGTTAAACAGCAGGCTGGTGATTTGGAGCGATGGCTACAAAATGAAATTGACAAGCTTATATTAAAAACTAAAAAGTTAAATAAAGACTACGAACGCGCATCTAAGCTAGATCAGTTTCAATTATTTGGAGAATTACTGATGGCGAATGTTTACGCGTTTGAAAAAGGTGTAAAGGAAGTAACTGTCACTAACTATTATAGTGAAACTGGGGATGAAGAAATCACCATTCCAGTGAGTGAACGTAAAACACCTGTTGAAAATGCTCAAAGCTATTACACAAAATACACAAAAGCAAAAAATGCCCTTATTATGGTTCAAGAACAGTTAGAAAAAACGAAAGAAGAAATTGCCTATTTCGAAATGCTTGCTCAGCAGGTACAACAAGCTGCTCCTGGAGATATTGAAGAAATTCGCGAAGAATTAGCAGAACAAGGTTATTTGAAATTACGCCATGCACGAAAAAAGAAAAAACAAGCGAAGCCTGAGCCTGAACGTTATGTCTCTTCAACAGGTGTAGCGATCTCTGTAGGAAAAAATAACAAACAAAATGACATGCTTACATTTAAAATTGCTAAACGCACAGATATTTGGTTGCATACGAAGGATATTCCAGGCTCACATGTTGTCATCCATACAAGTGAACCTGACGAAACAACATTACGAGAAGCTGCAACACTTGCTGCCTATTTTTCAAAAGCAAGAGACTCTTCCTCTGTTCCTGTAGATTACACAGAAATACGTCAGGTAAAAAAACCAAATGGCTCTAAACCTGGTTTTGTTATTTACTTTGAACAAAAGACTTTATACATCGACCCTGATGAAACTGTCATTTTACAGTTAAAAAAACAATCTTAAAGGTTGAGGCTAGGACATAACTGGATAAAACCTTAAAAAGCGCGAGAAATCAATTTTAGAAATGTTGATTTCTCACGCTTTTCTTATGTAATTTTTTTGGTTGCTAAAGTTATATAGCGATTTAATCGTTAAACTCCATATTCAGTATTTTGTGGGGAGCTTCAATACGTCTCGTCATCTCCATGGGGAGCTTACCTCAATGATGAAATGTATCGTATTCAATTTTTATGACAATGACCACGAAATCTGTACTATACGACTATTAAATTCCCCTTTATCTTGATTGATTTTTGTATCTATTGTTCCTTATTATAATAACCCTAAAAAAACTGATGAATATTCCGTACTGTTTATTCCGAGGTTATTGACTTCCCCCCTTCTAAATGGCTAAATTTAAATAAAAAGTAAATAGCATTCCAGAAAGGACGTATCTTTATGTCTGTAGGCAAAAAATTAAGCTTTGGTTTTTTAACCATCATTCTGACCTTAATTATTTCATTAGTCATTATGTTTATTCAATTCTCAAACATTGATAAGAAGGTAGAAAATGCACTAGAAAACCGTGTAACGCTAGTAGAATTAGCTAATAATATTCAAACTGAACGAGCAATGCAAGGTCTTTACATTCGGGCAATACTCCTTGAAGACTCAGCAGCTAATAAAGATAACTTTACAAAGCATGCTAGAATGCTAGATGCGCATGTAAAAGAGATCAATGAAAAATCTGATTCATCCGAAATGGAGACCTATGCAAAGGATCTAAATACATATAATGAAGCTTTTAACAAAGCAGCTGAAGAAGCATTAGCACTTCATGATGCTGGAAAATTAGAAGAAGCGATACAAAAAGTTAATGGCGATGTTCAAAAAGCAAATACAGATTTGTTAGCAGTATCAGAGAAAATTGTAAGTTATCAAAAAAATCAACTTGATACTGTCACGAAAGAATCTAAACAAGCAGTATCAAATTCTCAAACAATCTCAATCATTGCTATCATTATTGGTGTAATACTTGGGGTATCTCTGATGTATTATGTACAGCGTACAATTTCACGACCTTTGAAATCCGTTGTTATGGCTGCCAATAATATTGCTAATGGTGAATTATATCATCAAGATCTTTCTCATCAATCTAAAGATGAAATCGGTCAGCTTTCTACAGCCTTTAACATAATGAAAAGTAGCTTACGAGGTTTATTAACACATATCCAAGGCAATGCGGAACATTTATCAGCTTCTGCTGAAGAGCTATCCGCCTCTATCGAAGAAATTTCTGCTTCTGCTGATGAGATTACTGAACGCATTAACGAGACAGCGAATGCAGCATCTACTGCTACAATTGCTTCCAATGAGAGTGCACATGCAATGGATGAAACAGCACTAGGTGTACAACGTATAGCAGAAGCAACTCAACAACTTCACCAAAGCGCAGTAACAACAACTGAATTGGCGAATAACGGTAATAGTACAGTTGATGAAGCTCAACAACAAATGAACGTGATTTATGATTCTACTCAAACGATTAACAAGCTCGTTCAAAAGTTAAGTAAGCAATCAGAAGAAATAGGCAATATAACTACAGTAATTACAGCCATCACAGATCAAACGAATTTATTAGCGCTCAACGCTGCAATCGAAGCTGCACGTGCAGGTGAACACGGTAAAGGCTTCGCTGTTGTAGCAGATGAAGTTCGTAAGCTAGCAGAAGAATCAAAGCAATCAGCCAATCAAATCGTTACGTTAACACAAGAAATCCAAGAAGATACACAAAATGTAGAGAAGGCTGTCGAAGATGGGCTACATTCTGTCACAGATGGTGTGAGAATTATTGACGATGCTGGCAACTCTTTCGAAGCAATCGCAAAAGCGATCACTACAATGACAGATCAAATAGAAGACATTTCATCTACTACTGAAGAAATCTCTGCAAGCGCTGAACAAGTAGCAGCCTCTGTTGCAGAAATTGCTCAGGGCGCTTCTTCTAGTGAAGCCAATACACAGCTCATTGCTGAAGCTAGTAAGGAACAAGCAGCAACAATGCAACAAGTAAATCATGTTGCTACAGATTTAAGTGAAAAATCCTCGGACTTACAAACCCAAATTAATCAATTTAAGCTTTAACTTCTTTCAGCATTTATTTCCTGTAGCGAAAGCAAAGTGACAGGTACAGAAGTCTCCCACCTCTATAGGTGGTGAGATGAATGCGGATTTAAGTTACTTTTCAGCGGGTGTCCAAACATCTGTGCCTGGCGCTACGCTTTCGGTACAAAAGACATCTGCTGAAAGAAGTTAAAGCCTCCGGCGGATGTCACGGCATAATTGATACATTTAAGCAGAGTATTTCTATAATCGAAATGCTCTGCTTTATTAATGTTTACCTACATTCCCGATATCGAAAGCGCGAGTGCAATGGAGCTACCATAGTTAAGGAGACTAACAACATATACGCTAATAACCCTTCGCTCGCCTAAGGAAACGTTCACCTTTAACTACCGTTAACCGTACTTTTCTGTTTATTTTTAGGAAGACTACCATTTAACTTAGTAAATATGGTAAAATGGACCATATAAAGAAATGCAGTAATTCTCTACTCATCAAGTTCTACCTACACATTGTTTAGTAACTTTATGTAGGAGCTTTCCTCCTAAGCAAGACAATTGGATTTCTCCATAAAACAATACAAAAAAACATATGCATTTCTCCATTTATTACATGTCAAATCCTGCATTCATATAATTGATTCAATGCACTGTTTTTTATACATCATTGTATATTCAAGTAATGTGTAAGTTATTTCAAAAAAACAAATTTTACTAAAATACCCGATATTTATTCTTTAAGTGAGGCACATTTTGCTCTAATTTTCCTTTCTTCTCTTTTATACTGGTTAATCTAAGAAAAATACAAAACAAGTTCCTTATATATCATTAATAGATAAAAGTATTCATTCTTTGAGAATATAAATTACAATAAATGCCTACTCAGGAATATAAATCACTCAGTTTTACAACGATTTTCTACAAATCTACATAAATATCTTACATATCACACGCATGACTTTTGATTCATTTTACAGATAATAATATTATTATCTGAAGAATACGAATTTTCGATATAGTGAGTTATTTTTTAATTTTTATTCTATTTTTGATATATACAATAAATAAACATCATTTTTTTATCATGAAAGCGCTTTCTCTATTTAATGTGATAAATCGAAAAAAATTACTATCTTCAAAAATGTCAGATAATACTATATAAATTCGAATATTTTTTATTTTGTGCACAATGATTTTTTTGGTATATTAAATAAGAGCTTCATAGAAGGCTTAAAATTGTATAAGGGGGATTTACATGATTAAAAACAAAAAGTTTTTATTATTAACAGTCCTTGCAGTATTCTCATTAGTACTAGCTGCATGTGGCTTCGGTGGTGAAAAGTCTGATAATTCTTCATCTTCAGACGGTACAAAAGATTCTGGTTCAAAAGCTAAAGAGCTTAACTTAGCAGTTGCTTCAGAACCACCATCTTTACACCCAGGACTTGCAGAAGATACTACATCTAGTGCAATCTTAATTAACATTTTTGAGGGTCTAACTGTTTCAGACGCTAATGGTGATCCTACTCCAGGCATGGCTGAGAAGTGGGAAATCAGTCCTGATAAAAAGACTTATACTTTCCACTTACGTGATGCAAAATGGTCAAATGGTGATGCAGTTGTAGCAGGTGACTTCGAATATGCTTGGAAATGGGCGTTAAATCCAGAAAACCTTTCTGCGTATTCTTCTATTTTCTACCCAATTAAAGGGGCTCAAGCTTACAACGAAGGAAAAGGATCTGCTGATGGCGTTGGTATCAAAGCTGAAGATGACAAAACTTTAGTCGTAACTTTAGAAAACCCAACTCCCTATTTCCTAGAATTAACAGGATTTAAAACGTATTTACCAATTAACCCAAAAGTGACTGAAGCTAATAAAGAATGGTACGCAGACGCAGGTAAAGATTACGTAACAAATGGTCCTTATAAATTAAGCGATTGGAAACATAGCGATTCTATCGTTCTTACAAAAAATGAAGATTATTGGGATGCATCAAATGTAGATGTTAATACTGTAAATGTTGCTATGATTGAAAAAGAGCCAACTGTTGCTACTAACTTTAAAAGTGGCAAGCTTGACTATATCGGTAAACCATTCCAAACAATAGATCTTAATGTAATTGATGAATTCAAAAAAGATGGTTCTTTAACAATCAAGGACGAAGCAAGTATCTATTGGTATAAATTCAATACAAAAGATAAAATTATGAAAAATGCAAATATCCGTAAAGCTCTTACTTTAGCAATCGATCGTAAAACATTAATTGACAATGTAACTAAAGGTGAACAAAAACCGGCTACAGGTATGGTTCCTATAGTAATCCCTGGATTTGAAAATGACCGTGGTTACATGAAAGATAATGATGTTGATGGAGCAAAAGCTGCTCTTGAAGCTGGGATGAAAGAACTTGGTATTAAAGACCCTAAAGATCTTAAAGTTAACATTTCATTTAACACTTCTGAAGGGCATGCAGCAATCGCTCAATATATTCAAGAAGAATGGAGCAAAAAACTTGGTATTTCATCTCAGTTAGATAACTCAGAATGGCAAGTTTATATTGATAAATTAAAAACTGGTGATTATCAAATTGGTCGTATGGGCTGGGTAGCTGACTTTAAAGATCCATATACATTCCTTGAACAGTTCGATACGGCTAAAAACGGTAACAACCAAACAGGCTGGGAAAATGCTCAATACAAAGATTTATTGAAAAAAGCAGTTGCTGAAGTAGACGAAGCTAAACGTATTGAATATTTAAAACAAGCAGAAGCAATTATTATGACAGAATTCCCAGTTGCGCCTATTTACTACTACACTAACTTATCAGTAGTTAAAAAAGGCATTGAAAACTTAAATCCAAATCCAACTGGTGATATTCACCTTAAATACGTAAAGATGAAATAATAATTTCTTTTAAGCTCTAAGCGAAGAGCTGCCTCGTAGCCACTGCGGTGCGAGTCAGCTCTTTTTAAAATACGAAGGCACTTATTTGTCAGATAATTGACAAATTGAAGGAGGAGTTTTATGTGATTAAATATATTTTGAAAAGGCTGATGTATATACTTCTCGCGCTTTTCGTCATCGTAACGGCTACGTTTTTCCTATTACGTCTTGCTCCTGGTAACCCATTTGCATCTGAACGTAATTTCCCTCCTCAAATAGAGGCAAAGTTAAACGAAACGTATGGATTAAATAACCCTTGGTATATTCAGTACAAAGATTATTTAATCGATGCGGCCACTTTTAATTTCGGTGAATCTATGAAATATAAAGCGCGTTCTACGAATGATATGATTGCAGAAGGCTTCCCTGTATCGTTAACTTTAGGAATTGAAGCGATGCTGCTAGCGATTGGATTTGGTGTATTAATCGGCGTAATTGCTGCGCTTTATCATAATAGGTGGCCAGATTATTTGGCAACGACCTTTGCGGTGCTTGGAATTTCCGTTCCATCCTTTATATTAGCTGGACTCATGCAATATTTCCTTGCATATAAACTTCAGCTATTCCCCATTAGTGGATGGAAAGGCTTTAGTTATAGTATATTGCCAGCCTTTGCTATTGCATTAACGCATATGGGCTTTATTGCTAAACTGATACGATCAAGTATGCTTGAACAAAATAATAGTGATTACGTAAAAATGGCTCGTGCAAAAGGTATAGGCAAATGGACAATTGTCTTCCGCCATACTTTACGTAACGCCCTCTTACCAGTTGTTACTTATTTAGGTCCATTAACTGCTGCTGTTGTTACAGGTAGCTTCATCGTAGAGCAAATTTTTGCGGTTCCTGGATTAGGTAAACACTTTGTGCAAAGTATTACGAACCGTGATTATACAGTTATTATGGGGACAACGGTGTTCTACTCAATCATTCTTTTATTTGCGGTATTCATCGTAGATATTTTATACAGCGTGATCGATCCGCGAATTAGATTGAAAGGAGCGAAAAAGTAATGACACAGCAACAAATCGAAAAAGATAAGTTTAAAATTGTTGGCGGAAATCACGAAGCCACTGAAAAATTAGCAGATAAATCTGTCTCCTTTTGGAAGGAAGTATTTATTCGTTTTTCCCATAATAAAATGGCGATTTTTGGTTTAATTGCGTTAATAATTATTTTTTTAATGGCTATATTAGTGCCGATGTTTTCACAATACCACTATAGTGATCAATTAGGTGCTTTTAATGCTCCACCATCATCAGAATTTTGGTTTGGTACAGATGATTTAGGTCGAGATATTTTCGTTCGCGTATGGGCTGGCGCTCGCATTTCTTTATTCATCGGCTTTGCTGCGGCAATCATAGACTTGATCATTGGCGTATTATGGGGAAGTATTTCTGGTTTAGCAGGCGGTCGTGTTGACAATATTATGATGCGTATTGCCGATGTTTTAACAGCTGTTCCTTACCTATTAGTTGTAATCGTCCTTTTAGTAGTATTAGAACAAGGTATTATACCAATGATTATCGCACTATCGATTACAGGTTGGATCAATATGGCCCGTATTGTACGTGGTGAAGTATTATCTATTAAAAATCAAGAGTATGTTTTAGCAGCTCGTACTCTTGGCGCAAGAACAGGACATTTAATTTTAAAACATTTAGTGCCAAATGCACTTGGTGCAATTTTAGTAACAATGACATTAACAGTGCCATCTGCTATTTTTACAGAGTCTTTCCTTAGTTATCTAGGACTTGGGGTTCCTGCTCCACAAGCCTCTTGGGGAACAATGGCTTCTGATGGAAATGGTGCGATTACAAATGCTCCTTGGCGTTTAATATTCCCTGCACTGTTCATTTCACTAACAATCTTTGCGTTTAACGCAGTTGGTGACGGCTTACGTGATGCATTAGATCCAAAACTACGTAAATAAGGAGGTGGTCAAAATGAGTAAAACAATTCTAGAAGTAAAAGATTTAAAAATAAACTTTAAAACTTATGCAGGGCTTGTTCGTGCTGTTCGTGGTGTAAACTTTGACTTAAAAGAAGGTGAAACACTCGCAATCGTTGGTGAATCCGGTTCTGGTAAGAGTGTTACGAGTAACGCATTAATGAAACTAATTCCACAGCCACCTGGTATTTATGAGTCCGGGCAAATATTATTTAATGGCCGTGATTTAGTGACTTTAAGCGATAAAGAAATGTCAAAAGTACGCGGAAATGAAATTGCAATGATTTTCCAAGATCCTATGACAAGCTTAAACCCGACTATGAAGGTCGGACGTCAAATAACTGAAGTAATTTTACAACATAAAAAAGTATCAAAAGCTGATGCTAAAAAACGTGCAATCGAACTTTTAACGCAGGTAGGTATCCCCTTCCCTGAAAAACGTTATAACCAATACCCGCATGAATTTTCAGGCGGTATGCGTCAACGTGTTGTTATTGCCATCGCACTTGCAGCTGATCCTAAGCTTCTAATTGCCGATGAACCAACAACAGCATTAGACGTTACTATTCAAGCGCAAATTTTAGAGCTAATGAAAGAAATCCAAAAAACTTCGAAAACATCAATCATTTTCATTACCCACGATTTAGGTGTCGTGGCAAACGTTGCCGACCGTGTTGCAGTTATGTATGCAGGTCAAATCGTTGAATATGGTACTGTTAATGATGTTTTCTATAATCCTAAGCATCCTTATACGTGGGGTTTGCTTGGTTCAATGCCAGACTTAGATAATGATACTGATGAGCTATTACGTACAATTCCTGGTTCACCACCAGATCTTACAAACCCTCCAAAGGGCGATGCGTTTGCCGCTCGTAATGAATTTGCAATGGCTATTGACTACGAGCAAGAGCCACCGATGTTCCAAGTAAGCGAAACACACTTTGCCAAAACTTGGTTGATGCATCCTGATGCACCAAAAATTCCGCTTCCAGATGCGGTTGCTAAACGTATTGAAGGATATTTAGCAAAGGAGGCACAATCAAATGACTAAAACGGGCGCAAAGAAAATTTTAGAAATTAAAAATTTAAAGCAGCATTTCGGTTCAGCAAATAACCCTATTAAAGCTGTTGACGGTATTAGCTTCGATGTATACGAAGGTGAAACACTCGGTCTTGTAGGAGAATCCGGCTGTGGTAAATCAACAACGGGTCGTTCTATTATACGCCTGTACGACATTACCGATGGGGAAATTACTTTCGATGGCGAGAACGTCCATGGGAAAAAATCTAAAAATGACTTAAAGAAATTCAATCGTCAAATGCAAATGATTTTCCAAGATCCATACGCTTCATTAAATCCGCGTATGACAGCCGGAGAAATCATTAGTGAAGGCTTTACTATTCACGGTCTTTACAAAGATAAAAAAGAGCGTCGTGAAAAAGTTAATCAACTGTTAGAGGCTGTTGGCTTAAATAAAGAGCACGCAAACCGTTATGCACACGAATTCTCGGGCGGTCAACGTCAACGTATTGGAATTGCTCGTGCGCTAAGCTTAGATCCTAAATTTATTATCGCCGATGAACCTATTTCTGCACTTGACGTTTCAATTCAAGCGCAAGTTGTTAATTTATTAAAAGAACTGCAAAAAGAACGTGGCTTAACATATCTTTTCATTGCCCATGACCTATCAATGGTTAAGTATATTAGTGACCGTATCGCTGTTATGTACCGTGGTAAAATATTGGAAATCGGTAAAGCAGATGATATTTATAATCACCCTGTTCATCCGTATACAAAATCATTATTATCAGCAATTCCACTTCCTGACCCTATGTCAGAAAAACGCCGTCAACGTATTCCGTACAAGCATACGGAAGTTGACGATAGCGCAGCATACCACGAAGTTGGCAATCAGCATTACGTTTATGGTACTGCAGATCTTGTGAAAACTTGGGTTGCTAATCGATAAAACACTAACTCCCGTCTACAGTATAAACACTGTGATGGGAGTTAGTATTTTCATTATTGTATCTGAAAATATTTGAAAATCTTGTGATATAACTAAACTTATCACGCCAATCAGAAAGACTAATTTGTTCAGAAGAAAATGAATTAAGTTTCAATTCCCCTTCGTTTTAAAATTAACTTTTCAAAAAAATCCAATCCATATTTTCCCTTTCGTTTAACAAAATAGATAATATTACTATGTATACACTTATAGTTCCGTCTAAAATCCCCTCCTTGTATTCAATATAGTTTTCTTCTAACGAGCGATCCGGAAATGAATTGAAATTATTAAAATCTGAATTGTCATGTAATATAGTTAGTAACTTTAAAATGTGTTCAATAAATTTGATATTTCCAGATTCTTTATATATCAAGAAGGTTTCATAAATTATCCCTGAAACACCGTGGCAAAATACGGTAGAAACCTTTCCTTTCTCTAAATTTAAAGAGTTGAGGAACATGTTGTAATTATTAATATATTTTTCTTTAAGTAACATATCATCTATTGCCTTAGATGCTAAAATCATTGATCTAGTAATCCCCGTTAGACCGTAACACCAAGAGGAATTAATATATTTTTTATGTCTAGGTGTATTTATAAAAGGTAAGCGTTCAGGGAAAGTAAGTACACCTAATGTTTTGAATGTATTTTTTTCAAAAAACGCTACTAGATTAACTATAGTTAGATTCAATTTTTCAACTTCAAATTTTTCTAGTTTGACTATTGATAAAATTGATAAGATGCCTGATAAACCATGTGCGGTTCCCAGGTTAACAGAATCATTTTTATTTGCAAAATCACCAGAAAGTTTATCCATTTCAGATTCTGCAAATACTATTATCTTACTAACTAGTTCATTTATTAACTGATTAATATTATTATTTTCTTTAAAAAATAGCATATATCTAACTACACCTGATATTCCAGAAATAACATCATATATTGAGACGTCAGATTCTGAAGGGAATTCATTTAGTAATTTTCTAATTCGATTTTCTAAAACTTCATTTAATGATTTTAAGTATTGTTGGTATCTACCCTCTTTTGCTAAAGATAAAACTGATGCCCCAATTCCACTTATTCCACGGTAAAGTGATACATCTATAATATTAAAATCTATCTTTTTATTTAATATTTCTAAATGCCTGTGTGCATAATAGTCCCAATTATTTTTCGGATACAACTTATCTAAACTTGCATAAAAAATACAAAGTCCCGGAATCCCATGACTAAGAGTATGAATACTTTGATCTTCAAAATTTGTTTTCAAAGTATTGTTAGCAAAGTTTTTCAGATGTTCTTCAAAAAGTATTGAACATTGTTTTTGAAGCTCTAAAGAAGAAGTATGCATTGGTTTTACCCCCATATACAATTTATAAAAATCACAAAAAATGTAATATGATGTAAGAAGAACTTGAAGTTTATTTAATTTTTCTCAAGAAATTTTAATACACTATACATTAGTTGATTTTCTTTTTCTATATATATAATCATTAATCTATTTACATTCATATGAATTACTGATAGGACAATATCATTCATATCAAATCCTTCTAATTGAGCAATTTCTAACTCTTTAGAGAATTGTTTAAGCACACATGCTCTAAATTTTGAAACTTCTTCAGATTCGAAATTAGAATCATCTATCCCTGAATTTTCTAAAATATTATCTTTGAAACTTAATTTCAATATTTTTTTATTTAACCTATGTAGGTCTAAATATCGATTTATAAGTTTAATTTGCTTATCTTTTTCGAAACCAATATCCTGTAATAAATACTTTACCGAATAAATAATTATTTTCTCAATAGGTTCCCCTATTTTATTGTTTAGATTTAATAACTCTAAACAATATTGGCTGTCTGCAAAAAATACTTCATGAAATCGTTCTTCCAATCGTTGTCCACCATATCTCATATATTCTGGATAATACGTATCAATACTTAAACTATCTATAAAATTCTCTTCAATATATTTTTTTATCCAATCATACATAAATGAAAATACAAAATTAAAATTTGTTGAGTCTACTTTTATCCTCAGCCTAATATGAGGACGAGAATCAATATATCTTACATAGAAATAAGAATATATCTTATTTTCTTTCAATAATTTATTCATAGATGGTAATACAGACTTTATTAATAGCTCATCTTGATAATCTTCTTTAATATAAAGTTTATAATAAATCCAATCATCACCAGGAATAATCTTCCTTTTGATTTCTGGATTATTATGCATTGTATTAAATTTCTTTTTAATACTCCTTTTATTCAATATAGATACTGTTAATTCTTCTTTAAATTGATTTTCTTTAATAGAATTAATATCAATTCCATAGTCTACTTCAGTAAAAATAAGCTTATTTAATTTAGAAAATTCTTTTCTTAAAATTTTTAAATGCAATGAATTTTCTAAATTAAAATAAATTGTCGAATCTAAATTTTTCATTTCCACTATTCTTGGAACTTTGTACGTTTCTCTCCATTTGGAAATTGCATATTCCCAATCCTCATATTTGAACTGCTTCTCTAACTGCAGAATATACATGTCAATTCTCCATTGTTTTTTAGACAAAACAATATTTTTATATCTGATTCTAGGAGTAAATACAAATTTATTATAAAAAATCGGAAAGAAAGTTTGAAAAGGAATCTCCCCCTCTTTTCCTACGTCTAATAAAAATTTATATACCTCAGGAAAATAATTTACACCATTTAACATATTTGTTGTTTTAGGAACAATAAAGTTGTTTGTGTCAGAATTTTTTAAATATAATTCTCCATAATCATTAATTCCAGAAAGAATCGAACCAATTTTTATATTATTTTTTAATTTAGAAAAACCTGAAAGAATAGGTATTTCATGATCCCTAGGATTTATAGTTGAACTTATATTAGAAGCTCTTCCGTAAACACTTTGACAACCAACTTCAGCTATCTCATAATTATCTCCATAAATATTCTTTTCAAAATCATTTAATATTTCAATTTCCTTTATATATTTATCACTTAATAAATGAAAAAATCTCCCTATTACTTGTCCTGCATTGTCAGTAAAATTATCATTATTAACTGTCAAATAAACATGATTATTATTTTTGACTATTGAGAATAGCATATCAAATGACTCATATACATAGGAGAAGTCTATTTTTTGATACTGTTTAAACTTTATTATTTCGTTATCAGTTATCTCCAATTCTTCAAGCCCTTGAAATAAAGCATTAGTGATTAAGCTTTCCATATAATTATAAATTGTATGATCCTCTACCTCTTCTAAAGTTCTTGTCGTTATATTCTTTGTCGTATAATCAGTAATTTCAAGAGAATATAGTAATTCAACTAATTGTATTTCTGTATTGTAGCCATACTTTTCTATAAATACTTTTTTAAAGGTTTCTAAACTTTGATTGTGATTATGATTGTGATGAATTAAAAAAAGACTTAGTATATCAATTGCTTTCTTTATATCCTCATTACAGTTTCTTGGAAGCTCATAATCACTTTCAAATTTTAAATCTATATGTAAATAATCTTTACATTTATATAAATCCTCCATTTTCACTTTTATTTCATTCAATAACTCAATACTTTCAAACTTACCTAATTCCAAATCGGAATATTCTGAAATACATTCTTGTATTTTATAAAGCAATTGACACATTGGCTGATCTGCTAAATTATTTCTTTTAAAAAATAATAGTAAATCATCTAGACTATTTGCATTTGTTAAATTTGGACGCAAATTTGTATGTAATATTTCAAGGGATATTAATTGTTTCAAATAAGATTTAATTTCAGTCACATTAAAATCCGTATAAATATTTTTCAGCTCAAATAACAAAACAGAAAGTGGGATAAAGTCAGTTGCAATTAACCTTATTTTATTAATTAGCTCGCTATTCCGAATGGAAAAACCATTTTTTTCACCTTGTTCTTTATATCTATCAAATTGTCCGTACATCGTTTTGTACGGGAAAAATATCCTATCTCCCTCAAATAAATACATATCCACAAATTTAACATTTATAAAATCCCACAATTGTTCCTGAACTTCAATTTTTTCTATTACACCTAGTAACCACATCGAATCTACTCTTATATATTTATTATTTTTTTTTTCTGTTTGATTATTTAAAGAGGTATATGAAGTATTTTTTTGCGAAACTTCTTGAACTCCTGAAAAAAGTCCAAAAGGAGTTGATTTTGTAGAAATTCTTGCAAGGTATTTATATAAAGAGGTTATAATATTTCTTTTTTTCTTATCACTTTTATTGTTATATTTTTTTAATTCATTTAAGAGATTTGGATTAGCAAAATATATTGCTTCTTTAATAACTTGATTATTCAGAACTAAATTTATAATATTTTCTGGATTTGTTTCTAAGGATAATTTACTCATATAAAATGAAAGTGGGAATAATGGGGTTCTCACAACACTTAAATCCAATATACTCCAGTCTTTTTTCATAATTTAACCTCCCTATTCTATTAAAATTTCGGATTTAGCAAAAATATAAAGCGGCGAAAAGAAATAACTTTTCACCGCATTTATAGTTATGGTCTTATTGGACAAGGTGGCTTAAAAGAAAGGTTAGCGTTAGCATCTTTAGAACTTGGTAGTTCTTGTTCTGGATGCGATATCTGTGGGCTTACTTCTGATACTTTTAAATCTAAATCAAAAATATCTCTTTTCATTTACCAATTCACCTCCTTCGAAAACACAATATTACAAAACTATAACTTAATTGTAATAAAAAGTAAGAGATTTATCAAGTTATTTTTTAGAATATACAGAAAATTGATTCTTATGAAAAGCATCCTGAAATGCCTAGACATTACTTGAAACAACTAGGTAGAGACGCCAGTCATTTTTTCATTTGGCTGTCAGGAATCGATGTCTCTTATGTCTTCACGTTCATTAAACAGATTGCCAAATGTTTTGGAATCCACTCTTTTCACATTTGCCATGCGGTGAAAATATAGCGCGTAAAAACAATTATCGTATAACTGATGAGCAAGTCATAAGAACGTCCTTGGCCGAGTTTTAAAAAGCTGAAAAGCTGATAACACAACAGGTTTATAAGGATTTTCTTGCTATGAAAGTTTAGTAACTAATATTACTTTTTATGGTGTCCTATTTTCTTGAGCTAGGTGGCAACAATATGCACCAATTACCTTCTTGATTTTGGATTTAAAGCATCTTTTAATCCTTCTCCAATAAAGTTGATCGACAAAATAACTAGAGTAATAGCCGTTGCAGGTGGTACCCACATCCAAAGCATATTTTTCAGTACCTCTGAGTTTCTAGCCTCAAATAGCATATTGCCCCAGCTCGGGGTATCAGCTGGTACACCTAGTCCTAAAAAGCTTAAACTAGATTCTGCAACAATTGTTATCGCCATCAATAATGTTGCTTGTACAATAATCGTCGATGCAACGTTAGGCAATAAATGCTTAATGATTATTTTTGAAGGTTTACAACCAATTGACTGAGCAGCTAATATATACTCATTTTCTTTTTCAGTTAAAACCCTACTTCGAACTATCCTTGCAACGCTTCCCCACATTAAAAGTGAAATAACAATTATTAATGTCCATAGACCGGATATTTTTCCTGAAAGTATAGTATTTAAAACAATACAGAAAACTAAAAACGGAAACATTAATACGAAGTCAGTAAATCGCATTAACATTTGATCTATTTTTCCTCCAAAATACCCTGAAATAGCGCCAACAGCTGTTCCGATTATTACAATAAAAATCATACAGCCTAATCCAACTGTTAAAGATGATCTACCAGCGTAGAGCATTCTAGTAAAAACATCTCGTCCATTCGTATCTGTTCCTAACCAATGCTCACTTGATGGAGGTAGACTAATTTTCATAAAGTCGACACGTACAATGTCTTTTGTTGTAATATAGGGAGCTAAAAAAGATAAAACGATAACTAGTAGTAAAAAAATTAGACTAATCATAGCTAATTTATTTTTTACAAACTTTCGTCTCGCTATCACCCATGGCGAGGGGCTTTTTTTCGGTGTCTTTGGAGTTAAAACTTCTTGATCAGTTACCAATGTCATAATTTCCCCTCCTTAATCTAGTCTAATACGCGGATCTACCACACCATATAATATATCCGCCACTAAATTTCCAAAAAGCGTTAAAAACGAAAGTAACATTGTTATCGACATCATGACCGCATAATCTCTACGTCCAACAGATTCTAAGAAGAGTGCGCCTACACCTGGATAAGTAAAGATAGTTTCTGTTATTACCGCACCACTAATTAATGTTGCAATATCAAAACCTAGATACGTAATTATTGGAATAATAGAATTTCGTAAAATATGTTTGTTATATATTTTCGACTCTTTTGTTCCCTTTGCTCTCGCTGTTCTTACAAAATCTTTCCTACTATTTTCAATAATGTCATTTCGTAAAAATTGTGTGTAGGACGCCGTTCCCATTAATCCTAAAATAAGTGCCGGTAATAAAACATGGTGCATCCTACTCATGTAGTACTCCCAAGTTCCCTCCCCTATGCCTACACCTACGGAACCACTAAAAGGAAACCATCCTAGCTTAAAGGAAAAGAAATAAATAGCAACAATCCCTGCAACAAACGATGGAATGGCTAAAGCTAAATAATTATAAGTTGCAATTAAATTATCTCCGAGTGTATAAGGCTTTCTTCCTGCATACATTCCCATAAGAAATGCAAAAAAGTACGTAAAAACTAATGATGTTAACGCTAAAAATATTGTATTTGGTATTCGCTGAGCAATAATCTCTGCAGCCGGTTTTTTATAAACAGTAGATTTCCCGAAATCCCCTTGTATAAATTTACCTACCCATCTACCATATTGCACGATAATCGGGTCATTATAGCCTAATTTTTCTCTCATTTCTTCGATGTATTGTGGATTCGTATTAGAAGGATTGATTTCACCAGCAAATGGATCTCCTGGCATCATTTTCGCTAAAAAGAACACCACCACAGAAATAAGGAGTAACAATGGAATCATGCCAAGAAATCTTCGAAGTGTGTATTGAAGCATGTGACGTCTCCTTATCTAGAAATTTACTAACTAGGCCCAATTCATGAAGTGGACCTAGTTAGTAGGCTTAATAATTCTTCATAAGTTTATAATTTATTCCTCAACGTACCATTTATAAACATCTGTTTGGAAACCAACAGCGTTAATATGAACACCTTGTAGTCGATTATTAATGCCATATAAATCTAAGCCTTCCCATAATGGTAGGGCTGGTAATTCTTCATTGAAGTATTTTTGCCATTCCACATAAGTTTGCTTACGCTTATCTTTGTCAAATGCTTCTTCACTTAAGGCTTTATCTAATAATTTTTGGTTTTTCGCATCTACGTATCTACCGAAGTTCCATTCTGCATCGTTCCCCCATAATCCAGTTGGGTCAGGATCTGCACCTGTACTCCAAGAACCGAAGAATGCTTCTAATGCAGCATCATCATTATCTTTCATATCGTTATATAAGTTAAATTCGATTAAAGTACCAGTTGCTTGTTCTGTTTTCACTCCAATATCATTCCAAGCTTGAATAATCGCTTGTGAACGACCCTCAAAGGCAGCAGGACCAGCATAGTGGCCAAATGAAATTTTAAATGGCTTACCTTTAGGATCTTCTACAAAGCCATCACCATCAATATCTACATAACCTGCAGACTTAAGAAGCTCTTTAGCCTTTTCTGGATTGTATGCATATTGATTTAAGTCAGATTCCTCTGCAGCAGTCCAGAAGGCACTTGGAACCACAGTATTTGCAACTTTAGCTTTTCCTTCTAAGAAAGCATCGATCATTGCTGGACGGTTAATTGCGTATAATAGTGCTTGGCGCAATTCTTTTGATTTAAACTTATCAAAATCTGCTACATTTTTAAGAGTAGCTTTATCACGATGACCAAAACGAAGACCGATATACGAGTAAACTACACCATTCGTTTCTTCAATACGTACATTTTTCAATGCTGACAATTCTTTCACAGATTGTGGTCTAATATCCATGATGTCAATTTCTCCGTTTTGGAACGCACCAGCTGCCAATGATGGGTCAATTACTTTTACAATCACCCCATCAAGCTGCGGCTTGCCCTTCCAGTAATCATCAAAACGCTCTAATTCAGAATATTCGCCGTCTACAACCTTTTTCACTTTAAACGGTCCTACGCCAACAGGATTTGCACGAACTTGTTTCGACTCGCTTAAATCTTTAACAGCAATACCTTCATAATGTTTCTTTGGCATAGGATACTGCCAAAGGTTTTCTAGGTTATTAACTTTCACTTTTTCAAAATTAATTTTCACAGTATATGGATCAACGACTTCGATCCCTGCGATTTTGTCAGCTTTCCCTTCTTTTTTTGCTTTTGCGCCTTTAATATTTTCAACATAATTGAATCGTGGGCCATCGTAATCTTTATCAGCTAGTGTCTCTAATGCAAATACCCAATCATCAACTGTTAACTCCTCACCATTGTGCCATTTTACACCTTTCTTAAATGTAAACGTATAAGTTAATTTATCCTCACTAATTTCCCAAGTTGCTAAATTAGGAACATATTCTAAGTTATCATTTACATCATAAATACCATCCATTGTGAAATTTTGGATATAACTATCTACAACACTTCCATTAAATGCTGGGTCAAATACACCTTCAGGCGCTTGGTCGGTACCGAAAGTTACAACCTTATTTTTTGCTGTTTCACTAGTCTTTGTGGAATCACCTTTATCTTTTTCCTTATCCTTGTCAGTTGTCGAGTTGTCGCTATTACACGCTGCTAAAAGCAAAGCTGTTACTAGCATTAGCATGAAAGCCCATAATGCTGATTTTTTCATTGTTTATCCCCCCGTGAATTTTATTTTGAAAATAATTAACACACTATTTTCTTATTATTTTTTAATATAAGTGGCATGCAACTCTATGCCCCCGCTTCACCTCCTTTAAGGTTGGTTTAGATAATGAACACTCTACCATCGCCTTCGGACAACGTGGATGGAAAGGGCACCCCTTAGGAGGATTAGCCGGACTAGGGATATCCCCCTCTAATACGATACGGCTACTCTTTTTCCTTGGATCAGGTACCGGGATTGCAGAGATTAACGCTTGTGTATAAGGATGAAGTGGTTCATCATAAATATGTTCTTTATCTGCAATTTCCACAATGTTTCCTAAATACATAACACCGATTCGATCACTCATATGTTTTACAACACTTAAATCATGAGCAATAAATAAAAATGTTAAGTCAAACTCATCCTGTAACTCTTTTAGCAGATTAAGAACCTGAGATTGCACAGAGACATCTAATGCTGAAACTGGTTCATCCGCTATAATTAGTTTTGGTTTAAGTGCAAGTGCTCTAGCAATACCAATCCGCTGACGCTGTCCACCTGAAAATTCATGCGCATATTTGTAATATGCATCTTCGGGTAAGCCAACTTTTTGTAAAAGCTCTAAAACTTCATTTTTTAAGGATTTAAGTGATTTTTTATAGTAATTCATGATTGGTTCAGCTATGATACTACCTACCATTTGCATAGGATTTAATGATGCATAAGGATCTTGAAACACCATTTGGATATCTTTCCTTATTTCTCTTAATGATTTTCCTTGCAATTTTGTAATATCATGTCCATTAAAAATAACTTTTCCTTCCGTTGCGTCTAACAATCTTAAAATCGTACGACCTGTTGTTGACTTTCCACAGCCAGATTCGCCTACTAACCCTAATGTTTCACCATTTTTTATGGCAAAAGAAATATTATCAACTGCTTTAACATGTCCAATCGTATGTTTGAATAATCCACCTTTAATCGGGTAATAGGTTTTTAAATTAATTAGCTCCAATAAATTTTCTTTATTATTTAAAGTTTGATTCATATTGTTTGCTCACACCCTTTCTAGAATTACAGCCTTCATAAAGTAAACAAGAGACTTCATGATTGTCATCTACGAAGGTAAGTTGCGGCGTAACACTGCTACATTCAGGCATCGCCGATGGACATCTATCAACAAAACGACAGCCTACTTGAGGCATATTTTTTAAAGAAGGTACAATGCCTTTAATAGTAGCTAACTCATTTACTTCTGTATCTATTCTCGGAATAGATTCCATTAAGAGTTTCGTATATGGGTGTTTGGGATTGTAAAACAAGTTATCAACAGTTGTTCGTTCTACGATCTTTCCAGCATACATAATAATTACTTCATCACATATTTCCGCGACTACACCTAAATCGTGAGTGATCAGTACAATAGACATGTTATTTTCCCCCTGAATACTTTTCAATAAATCTAGTATTTGGGCTTGAACTGTTACATCAAGTGCAGTAGTTGGTTCA
Organism: Lysinibacillus sp. NPDC093216; assembly: GCF_050280325.1. Taxonomy (NCBI): domain Bacteria; kingdom Bacillati; phylum Bacillota; class Bacilli; order Caryophanales; family Bacillaceae; genus Lysinibacillus; species Lysinibacillus sp. NPDC093216. The sequence continues at coordinate 37,132 of NZ_JBNNVB010000039.1, forward strand.
TCCGCTATTAAAAGTCTAGGCTGACAAGCAATAGCGATAGCAATCATTACTCTTTGCCTCATACCACCTGACAATTGATGAGGGTATTCATTTACAATTTTTTCAGCTCTTGGAATGCCAACCTGTTTTAATAAATCAATCGCCTTACTTCTAGCCTCAGCTTTAGACATTTTACTATGATTAAGCATAATCTCTTCAATTTGTGAGCCTATAGTAAAAACAGGATTTAAGGATGTCATAGGTTCCTGGAAAATCATACTAATATCATTTCCTCTAATTTTATTCATCTCGTCGTTCGAATAGTTCTCTATGTTTTTCCCGTGGAATCTTATTTCACCTCCAGTGATTTTACCAACTCCTTTGGGAAGTAATTGCATAATAGAAAGAGACATTACACTTTTTCCACAGCCTGATTCACCAACCACTCCAATGATCTGACCAGATTTAACTGAAAATGAAACATCATCAACTGCATGATATAGCTCCCCGTCTATATCAAAACCAGCTTTAAGGTTTTTCACTTCTAACATTAAGCTCATTTTATATCACACCTTTTAAGAGTTTTTACTTAACTACTGTTGCCAATGTATTGAGTTAGATGCTGCATGTTAAGCACTATCTTTTTTACATAAAAATTACATTTAGATATTAAGTTCATCAAAAATAATTTATTTCAAAATCATTTCAAAGTATAAAATCATCAATTTAAAAGAATATCAATCTCAACTCCACAAACAATTTTCGCGCAAATCCCAAATGAAATAATATTCTGATAATTAAGTGTATTATCATTTTAGCTAGAAATAATACATTTAATCAAGTGAATTTTTACATTTCTTATATTCTTATATACAAATTAATCCATACAACTATTCCAATTTCACTCAATAAATTTGTTTTTTTCTTCAATGAGTATTTTGTTGACTTCCCACTTTATCGGTTTAAAGTATTACTTTTTTATTATGACAATATAGCAAATATTCATTTATTCCTTATACTTTTCCTCATAAATTCTACATTTATTCGGATTAGGTTTTTAGATGAATTTTAGCTGAAACCGTAACGTGTGATTGATTTCCATTCCGACCGGGTGCTTTGCTGAGGTTGTCCGATTGCACTACAGGGTCTCACCTATGACGCTGATCCCGTTTTTTTACATTTCACCATTTTCACATCTTTTCCCTAATAACTATTAATAAATAATTTTTTCTATTAACACATCAACGCCTTAAAGCTAGAATTATTACGGAAGACAAATAATTTAATTCAACTATTTGTTACGGACTTCTCCTTATTTTTTTGTAAAGATGATTTGTCAAATTAAGTGCAACAATTGCTCATTAAAAGCCTCGTTTGCAGTTTTCCAACCAAGACATTTTCTTGGTCGGTTGTTGATATAGT
>NZ_JBNNVB010000040.1:0-38165 GCF_050280325.1 Lysinibacillus sp. NPDC093216
GTCACACCCGTTCCCATACCGAACACGGAAGTTAAGCTCTTTAGCGCCGATGGTAGTTGGGGGCTTCCCCCTGTGAGAGTAGGACGTCGCTAGGCGCAAAAAGTCGCTGCTGACAAACTCAGTAGTGGCTTTTTTTTATCCAAAAGAATATTAAATATTAGCAATATATAAAGGAGACATTTCAACCAAGTGAATGGTGAAATGTCTCTTTATTATATTTTATACAGTTGTTGTTGCTGTTCGTAGTTCTATACGACGAATTTTACCAGAAGTTGTTTTTGGTAGCTCATCAATAAAAACAATACTACGAGGATATTTATAAGGTGCTGTTAATGCTTTAACGTGCTCCTGTAGTTCTTTTGTTAACTCCTCTTCATCACGATCTCTGAAGCTTTCTCGCAAGATGACAAAGGCTTTAACAATATGTCCTCTAATTTCATCTGGAGCTGCGACTACAGCACATTCTTGTACAGCTTCATGTTTATTTAAAGCATCCTCTACCTCAAATGGCCCAATTGTATAGCCTGATGAAATAATGATGTCATCTCCTCGACCTTCAAACCAGAAGTAGCCATCTTCATCGCATTTGGCTTGGTCACCAGTAATATACCAATCTCCACGGAAGGCAGCTTGTGTACGTTCAGGCTCACGATAGTACTCCTTAAATAGAGCAGGAGAAGATTTGTGTACTGCAATATCTCCAACTTCTCCAATCGGTGCCTCTTTGCCCTCATGATCTATAATACGGACAATATTGCCTGGAGTAGGAACACCCATTGAACCCGGACGTAAATCAATATTTTCAAGTGTGCCGATTAATAAAGTATTTTCCGTTTGGCCATAGCCGTCGCGCACTTTAAGACTGAAGTTATTCATAAATGTTTCGATGACTGGTCGATTTAATGGTTCACCAGCCGAAACAGCACTACGTAGAGAAGATAGATTATAGTCTTTTAAATTATCAATCTTCGCCATAATTCGATATTCCGTTGGAGTACAGCACAATACATTAACCTTTTCTTCTTGAAGCAGTTTAAGGTATGTTTTTGCATCAAATCCTCCGTGGTATACAAATGCAGTTGCGCCTAGCATAATAGTCGATAAAAATGGGCTCCAAATCCATTTTTGCCACCCTGGAGCAGCTGTAGCCCAAACTAAATCACCTTCACGTACACAAAGCCATTGTGAAGCGGCTGTTCTAATATGTGCATATCCCCATCCGTGTGAATGGACAACCCCTTTTGGTTTGCCAGTGGTGCCAGATGTATAAGAAAGAAATGCCATATCATCTCTTTTAGTAGCAGCTGCTGTAAATGTATCTGGCTGGGTACTTGCTAATTCATCTAAAGAGGTCCAATCACCAGTAGCAGTACCAATAACCAATTTATTATTTAAAGCCTCTACTGAAGAAGTAATACGATCTACCTCACTTGTGAACGCTTCATAAGCTATTACTGCCCTTGCAGAAGAGTGTTCCATACGATATTCTAAATCACTTGCACGTAACATTTCTGAACATGAAATAGGAACAATCCCAGCCTTTAGACAGCCAAGGAAGACAAAATAAGCTTCAGGCAGACGTGGAATAATAACTAATACGCGATCTCCTTTTTGAAGCCCCTTCTTCGTAAAGGCATGCGCGTATTGATTCATTTTTTGAACAAGTTCAACATAGGAAATTGTTTGACGCTCCTGCTGAGTATTTAGCCACCGTATAGCTTGGCGATCACTATCTTGAGAAAATTTCTCCAATTCCTCTGTAATATTATAGAATTCTGGTGCAATTAAATCGTTTGTTACCATGTGAACATTCCTCCCCCAAACAAATTTAATAGAAAATTCATAAAACTATTTCCATTTTAACAATTACAATAATATACAGCAAGAATATTTTGCGCACGAAATAGAAATATTGGATTTAATAGAGAACTATTAGGTTTCTAGTTACTGTATAGGAAGACTTCGACAAAAAATATAAAAATTTTCACAAAAAGTATTGCATAATTTATAATGCTTGCTATAATAATAAATGTACTTAAGAGGTTTTAAAAACCGAATTGAATAGTATTGTTCCGAAGTAGCTCAGTTGGTAGTAGCACCTGACTGTTAATCAGGTTGTCGCAGGTTCGAGTCCTGCCTTCGGAGCCATTTTTTTGCTCATTTTTAAAGATGGTGTTTACATAAAAAATATTAAAAAAAGTGTTGCATCGTACGATAAAAAATGTTATCATAATACTTGTCTTGTTTGAGACATTTAAAAAATGGCCCCTTGGTCAAGTGGTTAAGACACCGCCCTTTCACGGCGGTAACACGGGTTCGAATCCCGTAGGGGTCACCATTTTTAAAGCATTGTAGTAATGCAAAGGCTTAAAAAAATAAAAAAACTGTGAAGAAATGAACACCTGTTTCTATGGAGGATTAGCTCAGCTGGGAGAGCATCTGCCTTACAAGCAGAGGGTCGGCGGTTCGAGCCCGTCATCCTCCACCATAATGTGTTATTTCGGAGGGGTAGCGAAGTGGCTAAACGCGGCGGACTGTAAATCCGCTCCTTAGGGTTCGGCGGTTCGAATCCGTCCCCCTCCACCAGTTTTTTATAATGATTGGGGTATAGCCAAGCGGTAAGGCAACGGATTTTGATTCCGTCATGCCTAGGTTCGAATCCTAGTACCCCAGCCATTTTTATTGTTTGAGCCATTAGCTCAGTTGGTAGAGCATCTGACTTTTAATCAGAGGGTCGAAGGTTCGAGTCCTTCATGGCTCACTTTTATAAAATAAAAAGTGTAACATTAACTACAGATTAATCTCTTGCTGAAAACAGCAGGAGATTTTTTTATGTTCTCTTTAATTGTATAAATATTCATGAAATTGTAAGGTTGAGCCAAGGAGGATGTAGGCTTTACAATAGTCATACAACTTAAAGGGGGTATGAAAAAATGAATAAACTAAATATTTCTATTATTGGTGTACCAACTGATTATGGGCAAACTCGCAGAGGGGTAGATATGGGGCCGAGTGCTATCCGTTACGCAGGTGTTGTAGAGCGCTTGAAGGCAATAGGGCATGTAGTACATGATCAAGGGGATATACGTGTTAGTCAAAAACAAGAAGGCACTATTGTTGATAAACAGCTACTTAATTTAGAGGAAGTTATCGATGTAAGTACATCTTTGGCGAAAAGTGTAAATGAAGCAATTGAACAAAAGGAGTTTCCACTTGTACTTGGTGGCGACCATAGTATTGCTATTGGCACTCTCGCAGGACTTGGTGAGCATTACAAAAATTTAGGTGTTATTTGGTTTGATGCGCATGCCGACTTAAACACACCTGAAACGACACCGTCTGGTAATATACATGGTATGCCATTAGCTGTAAGCATTGGACTTGGTCATGAACGGTTAGTGAAAATTCGTAATAATGTACCGAAAATTAAACCTGAAAATGTCATTATTATTGGAGCGCGTTCTGTAGATCCAGGAGAACGTGAATTAATTAGTCAGCAAGGAATCAAAGTATATACAATGCACGAGGTAGATCGTCTTGGAATGACGCGTGTAATGGAAGATGCTCTAGCTTATTTAAGGGAGCGTAATGTAGATGGTTTGCATTTATCACTAGATTTAGATGGTTTAGATCCACTTTATACTCCAGGAGTTGGGACACCTGTACCTGGTGGTATTACATATCGAGAAAGTCATTTGGCAATGGAAATGCTTCAGGAGTCAGGTATGCTAACATCTGCTGAATTCGTTGAGGTTAATCCAATTTTAGATGAGAAGAATAGAACTGCCGATGTTGCAGTAGCATTAATGGGTTCTTTATTTGGCGAAACATTAGTTTAAAGAAATTTGACAAAAAATTGCCTGTTGCCACAATGTATAAAAATCTTTTGCTATAATTAATAACAAAATGAAACTTTTCTTATCGATGTGCCGTATAGTATAAGACAGTTGTAAAGGTGGAGAAGTCAACACAATGGATGCGTTAGTAAACAAGAAAATTAAACAAGTGCTTAAAGGTGATCAAAACGCATTTGCAGATATTGTGAGTCTCTATCAGCACAAACTGTACCAAGTATGCTATAGGATGTTAGGGAACAAGCAAGAATCTGAGGACATTGCACAAGAAGCTTTTGTTCGTGCCTATATGAACTTGCATACTTTTGATCAGAAAAGAAAATTTGCGACGTGGCTATATCGCATAGCGACAAACCTTTGTATAGACCGTATTCGGAAGAAAAAGCCAGATTACTATTTAGATGCAGAAGTAGCTGGTACAGAAGGACTTAATATGTACTCGCAGATCGCAGCAGATGACCAGCTACCGGAAGAACAGATAGAGCAAATGGAACTGCAAGATCGCATTCAATATGAAATTGGACGTTTGCCTGATAAATATCGTTCAGTTATAGTATTGAAATATATTGAAGAATTATCATTACAGGAAATTAGCGAGATTTTAGATATGCCTCTTGGAACGGTGAAAACGAGGATTCACCGCGGACGTGAAGCATTACGAAAGCAATTAAACAATCTGTAGGAGGGGGAGCGTCATGAATACTTGTCCAGAGCATATAATAGACTATATCCATGATTATTTAGATGGTGACATAAGTCGTGAGCATGAGCAAGAGTTAAAACGACATTTGCATACATGCAGTGATTGTAAACAGTTGATGCAGGAATTAAGTGAAACAATCGCCTTTGTGAAGAGCGCTTCCCACATTACATCACCTCCGCATTTTGAAGAAGCCGTGATGGCTCGTTTACCGAAACCTAAAAGTCGTGTAGGTATGCAAAAGTGGATTCGCCGACATCCACTCTTTGTGGCAGCAGCAGTTTTTTGTTTATTCATGAGTGCAACTTTACTAGGTAGCTTCATGGATGACCGACAGTTCTCCGTGACTAAACAGCCAAACCTAGTTGTTGAAGGTCAAACGGTTATTGTGCCGAAGGGAGAAGTTGTAAAAGGTGACATTGTTGTTAAAAATGGTGATTTAATTGTTGAGGGTGAAGTGGATGGCAATGTCACTGTTATTAACGGACAGTATATGGCATCTTCGGCAGTTGTTTCGGGAAAAATAGAAGAAATTGACGAAGTATTCGAATGGCTTTGGTATACGATCAAAAATTCAGTAAAGTCTGCTGTAACATTCGAAGAGAAACAAGCAACTAAATAACACTCTATACGTCCTAATAGATAGTGCACGTGAGAGGCTGAAAGGTCTACTCTTTTGAGTAGACTTTTTATTTGAAAAAAGTTACATTTGATAAGAATGTGCTATACTTAAATGTGTATGGATTCGCAATGAAAAGTGGGGGATGCCACGTGCAAATTATCGAACATTTCGCTAATTTAACACCTGTGAATATTGTTATTAACTTATTAGATGTACTGCTCGTATGGTACGTTATTTATAAAATTTTAACCCTCATTAAAGGTACGAAGGCTGTCCAATTATTAAAAGGGATTTTCGTAATTATTATTGCGCGCCTTGCTACAGAATATTTAGGGTTAGAAACGTTAGGATGGATGTTACAACAAGTTATCGATTTCGGTTTCTTGGCGATTATTATCATTTTCCAACCTGAAATAAGACGAGGTCTTGAACAAATTGGTAGAGGGAAGTTATTCCAACGTTCAATTAATCAAGTTGAGGAAGAACAAACAAGGCTAATTGAGGCGATGAAGAAATCTGTTAGTTATATGGCCAAACGTCGTATAGGGGCGTTAATTTCTATTGAAAAAGAAACTGGTCTAAATGAATATATCGAAACGGGCATAGGACTAAATGCTGAGATTTCATCGGAGTTACTGATCAACATTTTTATACCTAATACACCGCTTCATGATGGAGCAGTAATTATGCAAAAAGATAAAATATCGGCGGCAGCCTGTTATTTACCGCTTTCTGAGAGTCCGTTTATCTCTAAAGAGCTTGGGACGCGCCACCGAGCTGCACTCGGCTTAAGTGAAGTGACAGATGCCATTACTATTGTCGTATCAGAAGAAACCGGTGCCATTAGTCTTACAATGAATGGTAATCTTCACCGAAATCTTTCTCTAGAGGAATTCGAAGGACTGTTACGTAAAATGTGGTTCGGATTAGCACAGGAGTCAGATGCAGCCTCTAAGTTAACTTGGAGGGGGAAAAAGAATGGATAAAATGATGGATAGCCCTTGGGTGTTACGAATCGTTGCACTATTTCTAGCCTTTTTGTTATTTTTCTCCGTTCGTACCGAATTATCTCCTAAAAATAAAACAATAACGAGTGAGCAAACAGTAGTAATTCGCGATGTGCCAGTAGATGTTTTTTATGACGATAAGAACCTTATTGTAACGGGGATACCAAAGACGGTAAACGTTACTATAAAAGGTCCAACGCCACTCGCTTTAAAAGCTCAAACTTCGAGAGATTTTTCTATATTTGCGGATTTGAGTAAATTACTCATAGGTGAGCATAATGTTAAACTACAATACGAAAATATTTCTGATAAGTTGCAAGTTACATTAGACCCAGCAACTGTTAAGGTAAACATTGAGGAAAAGGTCACACAAGAGTTTCGTGTTGACCCTGAGCTAAATACTCGTTTAATTGAAGAAGGGTATATTTTAAATGGCATGGCTGCTAATCCAACTACGGTGTATATTACAGGTGCCAAAAGTGCAATTGAAAATATTAGCTATGTAAAAGCTACCGTAACGGGTGAACAAGGCTTGAAAGAACCGTTCTCACAAGTAGCGGCAGTTAAAGTACTAGATCGTGATTTAAATAAGTTAGACGTGACGATTGAACCGGAGACTGTGAAGGTACAAGTAGATATTGGAGCTTACAGTAGAGAGTTACCGGTTGTGCTGAAGGAAATAGGAAAAGCGGAGAATGGTATTACCGTCAACCAATTAACAATTAGTCCTACAAAGGTGAGAGTATACGGTAGGAAATCTATCATAGATGCTTTAACTGCAATACCAGTAGAGGTTGATTTATCAAAAATTACAGAATCAAAAACTTATGAATTTGATGTGAAATTGCCCGAAGGTGTGACAAAAATATCTGATACGAAAATTAAAGTGAAGGCCGATATTACGAAGGCAGAGCAGGAAAAAACAACAACGACAACAACTACTACCACTCCTGCTCCTACACCTACTCCTTCGCTACCTTCGCCACCTTCAGAGGAGACTAACACTCCTTCTGATAACAACACGCCGCCTACTGATAAAACAGAAGAAGATATTGATTCTTAAACAATAACTGACTATAATTTTATTTTGATTCAGTAGAGATTTCGTTCTCTATCGGTAAGGGTATTCTTTAACGAGAAGAAGTTGCTCGGGCTAAAATCAAAATACCCTATCCCTAAAATTTATCTGTGCCTATTTACAAGCCCAAATAAATTACATAGGGGTAAAATTATAGTTACCAGTGAATGAACGAAAATAGACTTTTCCAAAAGTAAGCAGACGAGTGGTCTAGTTGTCAGCGTAGACAAGCATGATCGCCGTCTTGCATTGAAGGAGAGAATAATCAAAATGGGTAAATATTTTGGAACAGATGGCGTCCGTGGCGTCGCGAATAGTGAATTAACACCGGAGTTTGCATTTAAACTTGGCCGCGTAGGTGGTTACGTTTTAACGAAGGATGCAACTGACCGTCCAAAGGTATTAATCGGTCGTGACACACGTATTTCAGGTGAAATGCTTGAAGGTGCACTTGTAGCTGGTCTTTTATCAATCGGCGTAGAGGTAATGCGTCTTGGTGTTATTTCGACACCAGGTGTGGCTTATCTTACTCGAATGATGAGCGCAAATGCAGGCGTTATGATTTCAGCTTCACATAACCCAGTAGCTGACAATGGTATTAAATTTTTCGGTCCTGATGGCTTTAAGCTAACAGATGCGCAAGAAGCTGAAATCGAAGCAATATTAGATGCTCAAGAAGATACTTTGCCACGTCCAATCGGGGCAGATTTAGGTTCTGTAAGCGACTACTTCGAGGGTGGACAAAAATATATTCAATACTTAAAACAAACAGTGGCTGAAGAATTTGAGGGCATCCACGTAGCATTAGATTGTGCACATGGCGCTACGTCTTCACTAGCTACACACCTATTTGCAGATTTAGAAGCGGATATCTCAACGATGGGTGCCTCACCAACAGGCTTAAATATTAATGACGGTGTCGGTTCAACACATCCAGAAGGATTAGCTAAATTTGTCACAGAAAAGGGTGCTGATGTTGGTTTAGCATTCGATGGCGATGGTGACCGTTTAATCGCTGTAGATGAAAACGGTAAAATTGTTGATGGTGATCAAATTATGTTCATCATTGGTAAGTATTTAAATACAGTTGGTCGCTTGAAAAAGCAAACAATCGTTTCGACGGTTATGAGTAACATGGGCTTCTACAAAGCTGTTGAAGATAACGATATGCATAGTGTACAAACTGCTGTAGGTGATCGTTACGTTGTGGAAGAAATGCGTGCTAATGATTATAATCTTGGCGGCGAGCAATCTGGTCATATTGTTTTCCTAGACTTTAACACAACTGGTGATGGCTTATTAACAGGTATTCAGCTTGTTAACATTATGAAAGCTACAGGTAAAAAACTATCAGAGCTTGCTTCTGAAATGAAAATTTTCCCGCAGCGTTTAGTCAACGTACGTGTAACAGACAAGCATGCTGTGACAGAAAATGCAAAAGTTGCTGCAGTGATTGCTGAGGTAGAAGCAGACATGGCTGGTAACGGTCGCGTATTAGTGCGTCCTTCAGGTACTGAGCCACTTGTACGAGTAATGGTGGAAGCGGCTACAGAAGAAGACTGCGAGCGTTATGTAGGGCGTATAGCAGATGTTGTCCGTTCTGAAATGGGCTTAACTGAATAAATAGTATATGAACTCGATTTCCTTTGATAGGAGGTCGAGTTTTTTATTTTTTGTTCCGTACAAATGAAACGTTGGCTTTAATTATTGAAAGCTCTAGCAATGAAAAAATGAATGCTTTCGAAGAGAATGGGAACAGTAGTACAGAGTCACAATAACAAGGAGTGTTGTATTGCAATGGCTAAAATTGCTACAGTGATTACCAATATGTTTGAGGATGCTGAATATACAAGTCCTAAAGGAGCATTAGAAGCGGCAGGTCATGAATTAATAACGATTGATACGACGGCAGGCATTGAGGTAGAAGGTAAGCATGGAGAGAAAGTAAAAATCGATAAAGATATCGATGAGGTAAATGCCTCTGATTTCGATGCATTATTCATCCCAGGCGGTTTTTCTCCTGATATACTACGCGTAGATGATCGTATTGTGGCATTTGTCAAAGAATTTATGGATGAGATGAAACCAACCTTTGCTATTTGTCATGGACCTCAATTACTCATTACGGCAAAAACATTAACTGGTCGTGACACAACTGGCTACAAATCAATCCGAGTAGATTTAGAAAATGCAGGTGCGATATTCCATGACGAGGAAGTGTTTGTTTGCCAAAAACAATTAGTAACAAGTCGCACACCGGAGGATTTACCAGCATTTAATCGAGAAATTGTGAAATTATTGGAGAGTAACGAAGGCTAAGCTTAAAAGGCACAAGTAAGTTCGCCTGTGCCTTTTATCTATAAACTCAATCCAATAGCCCTACTTCTTTTTTAACGCTATAATAGCATTGGTAATTTGTCCAAGTCCGATACCAATGATAATCCCAACACCAGCGCCGATTGCCGTGTCGATCCAGCCTCTATCAACAAAAGCTTCATATCCACCGCCGGATAGAAAACCGCTTAATCCGCCGATACCTAAACCTAAAAACAGGAAGCCACCATAAAATAACCCGATTGCCTCATAATCTGCGGGATCACGATTTTCGTAATACTGCTGGAAGCGTTCATTTAAATCCTCAGATTGCTCAGAGTTACTGGCGAATTGCAATTCCTCGCTAGCCTTATTAAAAGCTTCCTGCTCCGTTAAGCCTTGTGACATTAAATCATTCATATAATCGCTCATATAGAGTATCATGTCATCTTGCGCTTCTCGTCCCTGATCGGAACGCCCTTTAAACTTCGACAATTGATTGTCAATTTTCCGTTTAGTTTGCCCACTTTTCTTGCGCAGCTTTTCTATATAAGTCATCTCAGCGTCCTGCAAATAATTCTGGGATTGTTCTTTTGCAAAACGATTAATTCTCTCCTGAATTTCACGACTAAAGCTCATGTTTGTTCCCTCCATTATTTCTTAAAATTTCAATACGACTACTTAAAAAATCCCATTTAGCCCAGAAGGACATCAATTTTTCTCGTCCTTGTTCATTAAGCGTATAAAATTTCCTTGGTGGACCCATTTCAGATGGCTTTTTGACAATATTGACAAGACGATTTCTTTCCAATCGCATAAGTAACGCATACACAGTTCCTTCAGCTATGCCATCGAACCCCATCTGCGTGAGATATTTAACAATCTCATAACCATATATTTCACCACGGCTAATGATTTCTAATACAATACCTTCTAAAACTCCTTTGAGCATTTCACTCAGATTATCCACGATCTCACCCCCAGGCTTAGCATTACCTGTACTAAGTGTTGCTAAGTACTGTATATAGTATTGCTAAGTAGCGGCTTTGTCAAGCGATTGAAAAATGGGATTTTCGTTCAGATGAATTTTATTTTTGGCGCAATTTATTTTCGGCTCTGTTCAAAACAAATCCATAACCGAAAATACTTGTTGCTGAAAAAATCATCATAATTTTAACTTCTTTCAAAATGTTTTATGTAACGTAAGTGAAACGGCTGTTACAAGTGTTTTGGTAGCGAAAACAAAGCGACAGCGGCAAATGTTTTCTGCGCGAAAGCGAAGCGACAGCGGCAATTATGCCGAGGCACAAATTGATTAAGAATCTCAAGATAATGCTTTATAGCAGATTGTTTGTCTACTTTTTGTCACTGAAAAGTAGGATAAATAGGTGTTTTTTATAACGAAAATTTGACGTACAGCATATGATTGAGTATGATGGAGAAGTTGAATATGAGGTCCGACCTTATCATTTAACGAGAGCGCATAAGGAGGGAAGAAAGCGCAAAATCGGAAAACAATTATAGCGCCTGAGCTGAAGAAATTGGACGAAACGATCTTCAGCAGACGAGGTGGAGGTTTATCGAAAATTCGGCGGATGCCTCCCAATCGACATACCCGATTGTCACTTTTCATTTTGAAAGCATTTAAGCGATTGAATGTACAGAAAATGAAAAAGGTATAGTTAAAGCAATAGATAAATAGAGAAACCTCATGTATCGAATGTTTACTATTCAGATGGCTGAATGAGTGTTAACAATGTGCATGTATTAGTTTGCTTATTTTATTTAATTTCTTTCAGCAGGTGTCCAAACATCCACTGAAAGAAGTTAAAGCCTCCGGCGGATGTCCGGGAATTATGCCGGGGCATAATTGATAAATAAGCATGGCTTTTACATTCATAAAAAATTCGATAGCTTGAGGTCTAATTTGTCATTGCGACAAATTGACAATATCGGAGGAAAAGAAATTTATGTGTGGAATTGTAGGATATATTGGTGAAGCAGATGCAAAGGAAATCTTATTAAAAGGCTTAGAGAAACTAGAGTATCGTGGCTATGACTCAGCGGGTATTGCAGTACGTAATGAAGAGGGTGTAACAGTCTTCAAAGAAAAGGGACGTATTGCAGATTTACGTGACGCAGTGGACGAGGACGTTGCTGCAAGAGTTGGTATTGGTCATACACGTTGGGCAACTCATGGTGTACCAAACCGTTTGAATGCACACCCTCACCAAAGTGAATCAGGACGTTTTACGCTAGTACACAACGGAGTTATTGAAAACTATCATTTATTACAAAAAACTTATTTAAAAGGTATTTCGATGAAATCTGATACAGACACAGAGGTCATCGTGCAATTAGTAGAGCTATTTGTAAAAGAAGGTTTAAGCACGGCTGAAGCGTTCCGTAAAACTTTATCTTTATTACACGGCTCTTACGCATTGGCTCTTTTAGATGCAGAAGCGGCAGATACAATTTTCGTTGCGAAAAACAAATCTCCACTTTTAGTAGGTGTTGGTGAAGGCTTTAATGTTGTTGCTTCAGATGCAATGGCGATGCTACAGGTAACAGATCAATATGTGGAGCTACACGATAAAGAGGTCGTAATCGTACACAAAGCTAGCGTTGAAATTACAAAGTTAGACGGTACATTAGTAGAGCGTGCACCATATACAGCAGAGCTCGATATGAGCGATATTGAAAAAGGTACGTACCCTCACTATATGCTAAAAGAAATGGATGAGCAGCCAACAGTTATTCGTAAAATCATTCAAGCGTACGAAGGTGAGAATGGCGAATTAACAATTGACGCTAATATTTTAGAAGCCTTACGAGCAGCAGACCGTCTATATATTATTGCAGCCGGCACAAGCTATCATGCAGGTCTAATCGGTAAGCAATATTTCGAAAAAATGGCTGGTATCCCAGTGGAAGTTCATATTTCAAGTGAATTCGGCTACAATATGCCATTACTTTCAGAAAAACCATTGTTTATCTTTATTACGCAATCAGGTGAAACAGCAGATAGCCGTCAAGTACTTGTGAAAATTAAAGAGCTTGGTTATCCAACATTAACTATTACAAACGTACCTGGCTCTACTCTATCACGTGAGGCAGACCATACACTGTTATTACATGCAGGCCCAGAAATTGCAGTAGCTTCTACAAAAGCGTATGTAGCGCAAGTAGCTGTACTTGCTCTAACAGCATATGTAACAGCGAAAGCTAATGATAAGGGCTTAGAATACGATTTAAAACAAGAACTTGCGATTGCAGCAAACGGTATTCAAACAATTATCGATTCAAAAGATGTTTTAGAGGATATTGCTGAGGACTACTTAAAAATCGCACGCAACGCATTCTTCATCGGCCGTAACATAGACTTCTATGTAAGCCTTGAGGGTGCCTTGAAGCTAAAAGAAATCTCTTATATCCAAGCAGAAGGCTTCGCAGGTGGCGAGCTAAAACACGGAACAATTGCCTTAATCGAAGAAGGTACACCGGTGTTTGCCCTTGTTACACAAGAAGCAGTAGGATTAAACATCCGTGGTAACGTCAAAGAGGTAGCTGCACGTGGAGCATACCCATGCATTATTGCCATGGCTGGCGTAGACGAAGACGGTGACCGTTTAGTAATCCCTCAAGTTCATGAATTACTAACACCTCTTGTTTCTGTAGTGCCATTACAATTAATTAGCTATTACGCAGCACTACACCGCCGCTGTGATGTGGATAAACCACGTAACTTGGCTAAATCGGTAACTGTTGAGTAATTGTTGAGATAGAGATCACTTGTTGTGAGTTATAATTAATCCTGTCACAACTTATAATTAATTTTGTCACATAATTATAATTAAAAGTGACATCAATTAAAACCTTGATACAGCGAAAATGCTTGCTGTATCAAGGTTTTCTTTTTTCTTATTGACCTACTCATAATAGTCATAAATTATAAAAATAATTATAAAACTACATAAGCTTTCTATAATTAATATTGACATAAATCCACATTCATTAGTTGGAGGAAATTTAGAAACGTTCATTAACCAAAAAATTGATAAATGTCTATGTGTATCTTTAAAACAAAGTTTAACCGTTTGAAATAAAGTTGTACCGTTTTGAAAAAAGTTATACCTGTGGATTTAAAATAAAGTAGCGATGTTTGTAAAAAAGATGCGATGTTTAAAACAAAGTCAGGACGTTTATAAAAATGTTGCGAAGCTTCGCCCCCTTTGGATGCCCCTTTATCTAAAGGGGTGTTTTTATCGTGAAAAGATTATTCCGTTAAAGGGCCATATTGTTGAGCAACACCTTCAAAAGAATCTAGAGATATTATGTTAAAATTAGATAATATGGTGAAGAAGTGTACTTAAACTACAGGAGCAGTTTAGTGCTAAAAATAGAAATATATGGTGAAATTGAATAAAGATATGGGTGAAAAAGCAGGTGATTACCTTCAACTTCAAGATAGACCATTTCCCTAATGGACCGTTGCTAAATGTAACGATATTATGCATAACCAAAAAAACAAGCTAGAACAAGCAGCTAGACTTGCTGCTTGTGAACTCCTTGCTCCGAACTGGCGTAATAAAACAAACGAGCACAGGGCGAGGGAAAATTAGATATTCGTAACCGCGTAATCGGTCCTAATGAATAATTGAGACTCCCACCCATAAATGGGCAAGCAGACTAACGTCAGTGGGATTCTTGAGTGACTAAGCATTCGCAATCCATTTCTGTTTTGAACAGCATGAAGCCGCATTCTCCTGTTGAAAAATGCGGCTGTTTCAAAAAAGTCGTTTGTTTGAATCAACTGTGTATAGTAGCTGGAAACTATTTACTAATTAATAGGCGATCGAGAAGGACCTACTTTTATACCAAGGGAATTGTAATGTTCTTTTATGTTTATAACGGCTTGATAATGTGTCACTTCGTCAATTAGTTGATTTATTTTATGAACGTCAACTGGTTTTTTCATTAATAGGTCATTTAAAATTTGCTTGATTTCTTTAGGGTAAACATTTCCTACCATACTGGAAAGTCCATTGCAGCCGCCGAGTATTTTTTCTATGAGGTCAACATCTCCTCCAGCAAACATAATGAAATCATCTGGTAACTGTGTATTTTTATGACGCTTCACATTGTACTCTTCTTTAAGTCCTATAAGGTTCGAGTGTTGTTGAGAGACAAGTTCATTAAGGGATTCAGCACTTAGGTTAAAACCAGTTCGGGCAGGATTATTATAAAGCACCACTTTTTTGGTTGTATGGTTTAGCAATTCATTAACATAAGCAATGGCTTGTTTTTGTGAAGGTTGAATATAAAGTGGAAACTGGACAAGAATTGCATCAAAAACAGATTTCTCAAGTGCTTGAATAAGTTTTATCGCATCTCTCGTTCTCGCACCTGAAACACCAAACATAAGTTCAATATTTTGAAAGTTTTGCTTATTAAAGTAATCAATGATTTGCAATCGTTCATCAATACTCATTGAATTTTGCTCACCGGTAGAACCAGATACAAGTAGTGACTCAATTCCGTTATTCTTCAAATATTCAACAATGGGGTTGAAACCTTCTAAATATAAGCTTTCATCATCATGAAAGGGAGTTGGAATAGCAACATTTAAATTTTTCATCAATTATATCCTCCAATTATTTACCCAATAATATTAATATTGAACCAACGTAATACCGCAATTTGAATACAATTTAATACTTGTCGAGTGTATTCACTTTGTACGGATGAGAGAGGGGACTATCTCTCCACCCGTCACGAATCCGTACAAACTTATTGTCCGAAGTATGAGTAAATATTCATTGCTGGCAGGAGCTTTTTATTTTACTTTTCTGGTAAAATATCGTTCTTATTAGTTATATTTTCTTTAACAACATGTTTTGCTCCTGACCCAACAGGTTCTTCCAAAAACCATGTCCCCATACCGGAGACAGTAGGTACATCCTGAATAGTATAAAGAACAGCTTTTTCACAATCAGACGTATTGCAATGTTCGTGTGATAGCCAAGCAGGAGATACAAATACATCGCCTTTTTCCCACTCAATTTTCTCGCCATTAATTATACTATAGCCTTCTCCTTCAAATACAATGAAGATAGCCAAATTACTGTGTTTATGTGGGTTATTATGTTCACCTGGCGCCAATACTTGTACCACTGCGTTTATAGTAGGGGTCACACCGTATTTATCACCAGTATCTTTATTTACCAGCGATACTGCACCTCTGCCATCCCCCATAAAATCACTAGACAATGAATCATCTAATTGTGCCTTTATATCTGTTCCTTTCCAAATACAAGGACGAACAGTCGGCTTGGTACTTTTTTGTAAAAAATCTTTGTAACTAATAATATCAGTTCTTTGATCGCTCATTCTAATAACCTCCTAAATTTTTTGAGAACCTTCGTTAACCTTCATGTGCTTACCTCGCCCCTATTAAATCTAAAGGCACCCCCTTTCAGGACTAAGTGATTTTAAAATTTCCAATATGATACCTAGCAATACAGCACTGGAAAGGTAAACCCACTTTATTAAATACTGTTATAAAATGGGCTTGTAATTAACAGTTTAGGGCATCTTAAACCATAGTTCAATTCAATTATTTATATAGTAATAATAGTTTAAAACTATGATATAATACATATTGCCATAAATTGATTTCTGAGGGGGACCCTAGAATGGAATTAAGACAACTTGAATATTTTCGTTCAGTATGCCAGGAACTTCACTTCACAAGAGCCGCAGAAAAGATTGGAATTTCCCAACCTTCTTTAAGCCAACAAATTCGTTTATTGGAGCATGAGATTGGAGCACCTTTATTTGATCGAATTGGTAAAAAGACGGCACTTACAGAATCAGGAAGACTACTTCTGAAGTATACTCAGAATATTTTCCATGAATTAGAACAAGCACAAACTGCTATAAAGGAATTAAACGGACTCCAAAGAGGGAATATTTCTATCGGAACATTGTTAACAGTTGAAAACTACCTAATTCCACCGACATTACTTAATTTTCATCGTTTATACCCTGCTATTAAAATTTCTGTGTTTGGACTACGCACGGAAGACATTAGGAAAAGCTTGTTAGAAAACAAATTGGATATAGGTATTGTTTTTTTACCTATGAAAGATAGAGAATTAGAATCGATTTCTTTGTACAAGGAGGAACTGGCCCTTGCGGTACCCAACGGGCATCCATTAGTGGAACAAGATATGGTACATTTGGATGTATTGCGGACAACATCTTCCGTTTTATTTCCTGAAAACTACTTTTTAAGACAACTTATCAATAAATCTTGTAATGACTTGGGATTTCTCCCTCAGCCGACTTTTGAAATAACAACGATGGAATCTTTAATTGACATGGTTGAAAAAGGAGTAGGAGTGACTATATTGCCTAAACCTTATTTAGAGTGCCTTAACAATAATAAAATAAGAGTCATTCCAATTCTAAATGCTAATCTTTCCCGAGAAGTAGGAATCGTCTATAGGAAAGATAAATATATGGGTGCTGCTACACGAATGTTTATTGATCAGCTAAAGGCCACCACGATTAATTTGAATTATAGAACCAATAAAGATACTGATTAAAGGTTACCAGTTCATTATATTAGTAGTTGATCCTAACGAGGCGGTGTTGCAATGGATAAAACAACAATGAATACTCTATACAAACCTAGTTAACATAAAGCAAATTTTTTTCGGAAGTTCCGAAATCAAAAACCCCTTGGTGTTCAATGGGTTCCGAATTGTTCATTTTTATCGTTTATATATGATTTTATACAATGTTGATTCATCAACATTGTCAGCTTCTTCAGAAGCATCGTAGATGCATAAAAAAAGGGGGGGTTATGCAACCCTTATTCAATATAAGGGCGCGATTCTGTAGCAAGAATCAGCGCTCGTTTTCATTAAAGGGCCAGATTGCTGAATAATGATTGTGCCATTACCTGATCTGTATAAATAAGACCACTCTTTAACAGAGTGGTCCAAGAAAAATCCCTAACAAACAATACCTTTACATAAGCTTTGCTCATCTAATTGCCATGTTTATTATAATTAAAAGTACCCTATAAATTAGAACTTTTAGTGTCTAACTTATAGAGTACTTTATAACGCGGTACAAAATAATTATTTCTTTTTAATAAAGTGAATAATTATATGATAAGTTGACGTTTTTACGAGCGTAGTAATTGCCTCCAAAGCCAAATGATAAACTGAAACCAGCCTTCTCGAATCCGGCTGACATATCTTGAGTAGTTTGAGCAGTAAGAGTTGCATTTCCACTTATATTTACTTTGGTTGCTGGCCATTTACCACTTGTAGGAATAGTAGTTCCATTCTGTTGCTCAAAATATGTAGCTGCACTTCCTTGTTCCCACCAAGTGTTTAGAACACCTTTAATTTCACGAAAAGTACCAGATGAATAAACATTTAATCGAGCCTTTAAAGAAGCTTTACCATAACCTGAACCAGTAGTTTCTGTAACAACCTTTGAAGTATAACTATCTTCAGAAGCAGCACGAGCTAAGCCATGATATAAGACTTCATCCTCGACAGAAATTTCAGAAATCAATTCATTAGTTTCTTTGTCGTAGATATTTATTTGTTCAATATTCGGGTTATTAGTTTCTACATTTTGAACATAAACTTCATTTTCTTCATAAGGGATTTCAACGAAAAGTCCGCCTACACTTTCTTTAAATGAATCCGTTTCAGCTGCACTTGCTGATCCTGTAAAACTGAACAATCCACCAATTAATAATAATACTGTTAATGAGAATAAATTCTTTAATAAACAGTAATGCTTATTTATAGTAAGATATCGTATTCCAGCAAACAGATGGTTAAGCTGTTATCGAAAACCGATTCTATTTCTCACGTTTTTTCTTTGGTCGTATCATAATATTATTTTATTAATAAAATATTTTTAAAGGAGTATTTATATGAAAAAATTTCTATTATATTTTAGTGTCTTATTCTGTTTGGTTTCAGTAGTAGGTTGTAACGAGCAGGACAAAGCTGTAAACGGTGAATTTCTTTTAGGTAACTTTGGCGCTGATTGGAAGAAAGAAACTTATTATTTGGTTGTTCCAATTAATTGGTCAGGAAAATCACATGTAACAATAGAATCTATAAAGTTGATAAAAAAAGATGAAAAGCCTATTACATACGAGGAAGATGGTATAAAATATGAATTCTTTGGTGCGGAACCATTAAAGAAATCAGGGATATATGGTGAGTCAGATGTTGGAGGATTGAAAAATATAAAAGATTTAGAAATAGATGGTGATGGTAAAATTGTGCTTAAATTAGTATTAGGAGAAGAGGTAAAAGAAGACAGTGAACGAAGAATAAAAATTAGTTTTAGTATCAACGGAAAAGAATATGAAAAAATTGTTGAATGGAAAACCCTAGAACAAGTAACTACGGTGTCAAAAAACAACTCAGTTATACCCTACAAACAATAATACAGTGGTAATAAACGGTCATACGTTAGATGTACCAAATGATAAATTTGATTTTAAAAATCAATGATACTGGCCCTTTTCTTCAAATAACGATCTTCTACAGTCGGGCGCGATTGTGGAAGAAGCGTCTCTGTTCTTATTAAACTAACGAAGTGCTTTAATTGAATATTCGCATCCCGAAATAATCAAACTTTGTTTCAAAACAGTTGGTTTCTTTCTGTATAAAATCAGCGTTTGCAACTTACTTTTAATCGAACTTTATTAAAAAGCTACATCTATATAAAAATAAAAGCAGAATTAGTCCTTCAACTAATTCTGCAAAAAGCTATTATAATGTGTAACATTCTATTTGTCATGTTGTTAAATCTTTAACAATAGAAAATAACTTGACTTTTAATTAAAATTGTTCCTAAGCTTTTTTGTTTTCAATGAAAGAAAAGTTATGAATATAACATTGATTTTTTATGTATTTAAAAAGATTCCTTTGTTGGCGTTTGGTACACTGAAGATATGCATCAAAAGAATCTTTTTTTGTATTACAGATGGGGTTCCGAAAATAATTTTGAAGATAAAAAGGAAACAAAAAAACCCCAGTGTAATACTGGGGAGACGGTTAGTCAGGTAAATCATTTTTACTTTTCTGGATAATCTACATGTAATGGCGGTGGCACTAACCAACCTTTAGTTTTATTAAGACGTAGCAGTTTAGCGCCGAGTTGAGCTTTTGCTGTATGGAATTGACCATACATTAGTCCAATGTCTTCTCTAGTTGACATACCCATTACTTGGCTACATGTAACTAGACCAGCAGCAATGTCACCTGTTAGAGCAGCACTAATCTCTGGATCATTAAATTTTGCACCAGGAGGAATATCCTCAATTCGTGCAACAGGTCTCTCGGGTGGTGCAGGAGGCAGAGCAACGCCGTTAGTTTTTAATATTTTTTCTAACTGTTTTGCTTCTTCTCTACAAGTGTCGATGATATCTTCTATAATTTTTCTTAAATCTTCATCACCAGAATGGTTGTAAAATGTTTGATACCCAGCTATGAAGCCATAATTCACTGTAAGATGTGTCCAGATACTAAATACTTCACCGTAGTGTAATGGTTCGTCTTTAGGGTTTCCACTAAGTATTCCCATACTTGCACTTCCTCTCTTATTTGAACATTTTTAAACATGGATAGTATGGGTGTAAAATGAAAAATAATTCGTTTTTTAAGAAATAAAAAAGGGTCACTTAGAGTGTGACCAACTATAAATCAATAAAAGATTTATGTTTTGAGATGAAAAAGAAGTATTTGTACATATTACATTTATAAATGCAATAAAAAACTGCGGCGCTCGCCAACGCCACAGTCTTTAGTTAGTTTGATACATATAAGACATTCTTAGAATGTACAGATTTAAGGGAATTTATTCATTTAAAAAAGCTACAGCGTGTGTTTCTGTACAATATGACGAAAAGCCGTGACGGTCAACCAACTCCACAGCCTTTATAAGTGCGTGCGATACACTCAATTTTAATGTATGCAAATTAAGGTTACCTATACATTAAAAAAGCCGCATCATCACACCCTACAGCTCGGAAAAATGTTTGGAAAGGTAATTATGTAATAGTGGGATAGCGTTGTGCATAACAACTTGGGGCGATGCAATGCAACAGGTTGCTATCCCGAAACTAATGTATGTAATGGGATTTTAAAATATGTATAACACTATAAAAATGTCAGAAAAGGACGAAAAAAAGAGCCATCTCCTTAAAAAGAAATGACTAAATAGTAATTATGGTGTGATCGCAATTGTGGGATTGCTAAGCGTATTTGCTTAACACTACTATTTATATGATTCGATAACTAAGTTTGTATAGTTAATTGACCTAAAAAATAAAAAAAGGATCACTGCTGGTCCTTCAGCGATCCTTCGAGGAGGGAAGCAATATGCCTCTTTTATACTCTTCTAGATATGATATATGTAGTTTACATTTTGCACAAAGTGAACTGTCCATAGGAAAGAAAATGCATAGAAAGGAATGATTCTTTATGCAACAAACAATTGATTATATAAATGGATTGATCGAAGAATTATCTGACGTTAGTTGGGGAAATTCTGCAATTGTAGACTATAAAGAAGTTAAAGAAGATGATGATGTTTACGCTGAATTAACTGATGGTTCTACATTTAAAAAACAAGATGATTATTATATACAACAAACTCAACATTGTGATGATTGGTTTTCGGGAACAATTATTTATCCAATAAATGAAAATAAAGCTTTGCAAATTAATTACAGTTGTTAACACGTTTTAGAAAGAAAATATACAGGAAGGGTGCATAGATCTGAAAAGAAAAGAGGAGTAATTCCTGCGCTAGAGGTTAATCACTCCTAACTACAAAATCTATTCTTTTGAAGTTTTGAAACCAAGAGTATCTTTACTGTGTATTTTATCTCTAGACAATTGGACTTAACAATTTAAGGATAATAGAAGCATTTACGTTTATTTGTGTGCCGCCCGTCAAGGTTTGCAGGGTAACTGCTGCGGCAGAAGAATGATTCCTAAGTGTAAGAATATCGCCGGATGCTATAGAAATTAATGCCTGACCAGTGTTTTGTTGAGTGCCAGCCCCTGAGCCATAGACAGCATCCGTAACCGGTGCACCATTTAAGAATAGTGTGAATTGGTTAGGTTCAACACCTGATACGATGAAAGTAACCTCATAGATTCCTGGTGTGGTAACAAAAATTTGAGAGGTTCCAGGAACGTGCGTAATTCCAGGTGTAACTATGCCTGTTGAATCAAAAATAATATCAGCCTCTATAGCTACAACTTCAGCACTTAAATTATATATATATCCGTATTCGCATAATCCACTACATGTTGTGGGTGGTGTTACTGGAGTGGCGCCAGCAATTCCACAGAATTCGACAGCTGTGAAAGGCCCTATTTGGCTTCCACATAAGCAAGAACGTTTATTACAGTTACTACAGTTATCCATTTTTCCACCTCCATTTGTAGTATTTTATTCGTGCAAAAAATGGAGTAAAGGGCAATCGGCTACAATCTACTATTTAATCTATAAATATTAAGTTACTGCACATTTTGAGATTATTGTTCTGAGGAAGTGAGTCAAAAATGAACAAAGAAACAAGATGAAAATAAAAGAGATTCAAAGTACAATACTGCTTATTAAAAATTGCTAAATAAGTTAAACACCTTTACAATAGTGCTAATTAAATCCAATTCATGAGATGGTTTTATGTCTTAAGATGTTTATCAATATCTCATGTGACAAAGACCGCACCATAATGATGACTTTAAGATAGAGATGAAGAGTCAACCAAATGCTTAAAAACGCAAACAGTCAGGGTGAGGTATTGGATACTGAGAATATTCTAGGGAAATATAAGGAGAATATAGAATTAATTCTACAGTCATTAAAACAACTTGAGCTGGTTATTACTAAAATGCCAAGTGATGGATTGGTTGAAATTGAAAAGTTGGCTAAGGAATTAAGTATGTTGCAGAAACTCTCAACGAGTATAGAATTTAAAGCTAAGTGTCTTATTTGTAATAACGGTGAAACCATCGAGACATCAACACCTGAATAAAAATCTAGACCATACCACATCCAAATAGGTGTGGCTTTTTATTATGCATAAAGCAAAACAATCATTATGTATTTTTTTATTTAATGTGTGACAACACTTATTTCAAGTGTCGTCATCTTCTTAATTTTTATTAGAAGAAGAGAATTTTTACTAAAAGCAAAAGAATTATTAGCTGGTTAAAGGATGGTTTTATTACCAACTTTAAATTCATTTTTATCACCACCTTTTTATTATTCTGTGTGATGAGGGTAATTTATATTCCAATTATGAAAGTTGTGAAGGTGTAAGGAAGATTATCCTAATAATTATGAGCATTAGAGATGGTATTGGATTTTATGTATTCAAAAAGATACTTTTGTTACGCTCGATACACTAGGAGCATGAACCAAAGAACCTTTTTAGTTAGATATAATATGAAGCGGTGGAAACATTAATACATGCTATCCAGCTAATATAGCTGAGGAGCTTAATTACAGTCCAAGATATATCTACAACAAGCATGCTCAAATTAAACGTATGATTGAATATGCACACGACTTAGTAACTTAACATGATGTGTAGTTCAGTACAATGCATGTTAACTATTGAAAATCCGTTATATGATAGTAGTATCAAAAAGCACACGGAAATGCGTAAACAAAACTGCCTTATAAAAACAAACACGTTCGCTTGTACGTGTGTTTCGAAAACAAGTATGAGAGGCTACTAAATTGGTAGTCTCTTTTTGTAATGACAATCCGTTCCATTTATCCTATGATATAGGTAGATGGGAAATTAATAAATGGCATGTATACTTAAAGACACTAAGATATGTTAAAGCGAATAAGTAATACATAAAGGTCACACTCACAATGAGTCGTGGCTTTTTATTATACCTTAGGAGGTTGAGTTGAAATTGAAAGAGGAAAATTTAAAAGGATCACCCGGAGGATAGTGACCCTTAGTAAAGATTTGGAGGTGTAAGGTTAAATTGGTATTACCTTACAATAGTTATGAGCATTTTAGGCGATATTGGGTATTAATAACCTCTATTCATGAAAGTAGCGCCGACAATAATCAGAAGAATGAATAGAACAACGACTAAAGCGAATGGGTTTCGTTCGCGACGCTCTTCGCGAAATTCTCCGCAGTATTCCATAAAATATCCCTCCTTTCTATAATATATAATATGTATAGTTTTCAAAAAGGATTGCGATATTTATCTTAGGATGCGTTAGAAAAATGTTTAAAAATAAATATGTTAAAAATAGGTATACACTATCAAGAAAAAATAATAGATGTTAGCTAAGTCATATCCAATCGGGTATGGCTTTTTATTATGCTTAAAGGAAGGTGAATCAAATGGATACTGAATCTATTTTAAAACCAATCGAATGTTTTCTTGAAGTAATTAAAGGTACTGAATATGAAGAACAGGCTTTACAAATGAAGAAAGAAATCGAAGATGCGATTGATGATTATAATCTTGACCTGAGGGCGGAAGCTGAAAGGGAAGATTATTATTCACAATGAGAATATTAGTCATGTTCATATGAGCGTGGCTTTTTATGATGCTTAAAATGGTTGAGCATGACATTGAAAGAGGAAAAATATTTAAAAGGGTCACACGGAGGATAGTGACCCTTAGTAAAGATTTGAAGGTGTAGGAGTACCCTAATAATTATGAGCATTAGAGGCAGTATTGGGTATTAATAACGCATGAAAGTAGCGCCGATAATAATCAGAAGAATGAATAGAACAATAAGTAGCGCAAATGCTGAACCGCCACCCCAGCCACCATAACCACCATATCCACCAAATTCCTGAGACATAATAATTTCCCTCCTTTCTATAATCTATAATCTATAATATGAATAGTTGTCAAAAAGAATTGCGATATTTATCTATTTTACAAAAATAAAGTCTTATAAATTGGAAAAAATGTTATGACATTGAGAATACAACGAAGAACAGTCTGATAGACTTTCACCTGATTTCTAATCAATATCAGGAAGGTTAAAATGAAAAGGATCACTCTGGTAAAAGTGACCCTAAAAAAATAAGGAGGTGTATGGCTAATTAACTTTATCCTATTATTTATTCCTATGTTGTGAACAAAAGAGGTTTTGAGATTAATACAAGAAAGTAGCGCCGACAATAATTAAAAGAATGAATAGAACAACAATTAGGACGAATGAGGAACCGCCACCATAGCCATCGCCGTTATAACCTCCGTAACAACAATTGTTGTTGTAATTGCCTAAATTATTTCCGAAGTATCCCATGTATATACCTCCTTTCTCTTTCTATAATATGTATAGTTATAGAAAGAGAAGGAGGTATTCATCCTATTGAAAAATTTTTTTAGAATTAGAATGGGATTGCTCCTTTTGTATAGTGAGTCGTCTTAAAAAATTTAATGATGATAGGTTGAAAATATTGTTAACTAAAGGTCATATCCAAAAGGGTATGACTTTTTATTATGCAATATGGGACAGCAACGTATAAAAAACGATGGGCGAGGTGAGAGTTTGCTATCCCGAATCCATTGTATGTAAATAAACAAATAGATATTACAAAGTAAATTGTAGTGGGTTGAACAATGAGTAAAGAAGCGTGCAAAAAATTTATCACGTTCATTTAAAAAGGTAAAAATAAGTGCAATTTGTACTTCAAATACAATGGAAACACTTTCTATTATCAAGATATAAAACGTAAATAGGTTAAATGTGAGATTCTTTTGTAGGCGTTCGTTACACCGAGTGTTGGCAGACATATATGTAACTCAACAGGCAAGAGACTACCTAATAGTCCACAGCAGAAGATTTTTGTCTATTTGTAATATGGTAACTAAACAACAACACTTGGAAGAGTTTCAAAGTAACCAATGGGGTTACAAAGTTTGGTTATAAGTGAAATATAAAGCCATTCCTAAAATCCATTAGATTCTTAGGGGTTAGTGGATTTCTTATTGGATATTTATGTTAATATTACTTTAAAGATTGTGAAGAAATGTACTTAAACTAACGGAGCAGGTTTGTTCAATAAGAACCTGAGTAGGTTTTAACCCAATCTCGTATTTCGTAAAAGCATATTCTATAAGAAATAATGAGGTGATATTTTGTCTAAAAAAAAGAAAATCACTAGAATAAAACCTAACAGATTTTGTCCGTTGGTTAAGTACACAGCAATTGATGCTTGTTGTCCTTCAGTCCCAGCCTCTTCGTGTCTTTGTGACTGTTGTGTTTCTCCACTTCAGTCCGTCTTACAACAACTTGTTGGGCAAACTGTAATTCTTGGTACTATTGCAGATGCACCTAATGTACCTCCTCTCCTTTTTTTATTCACTATTGTTGAGGTGAATGATTTTTTAGTTACTGTTACAAACGGAACTACAACCTATGTAGTAAATATTTCTGATGTAACAGGGGTAGGTTTTTTCCCACCAGGACCTACTATCAATTTGTTGCCACCTGTTGATTCCGGATGTGAATGCAATTGTCGCGAACGGCCAATTAGACAATTGCTGAATACACTTATTGGTTCAACAGTAAATCTTTTGGCAAGTAATGGATCTACTGCGGTAGATTTTAACGTGGAACAAACAGGTCTTGGTATTGTGCTAGGTACTCTACCAATAAGCCCTAATCAGCCAATCTTTAGATTTGCAATTTCAACTTGCAAAATTGTAGCCGTAGGGCAGACAAATTAATTAGTAATGATTAAAACAAATATTTAAGTAAGTAGTTTATTCTTGAACTCCCATGAAAGAACTTAATTATCTTTCATTTTCTGTGGTGAAGAGCTTATTTTTGCGCTTCATGGATGGCTAACGGGGTGCTTTACTTCAAGATGGGAATCCACAGAGATCCCATCTTTTTCTTCTTCAACTAACGGCGCAGTTTAGTTGAATAGTGTTATTTAACTTGTTGTTCAACAATCGGGCCAGATTGTTGAGGAACGTTTTCAATAAATTGGATATTATTGTTGGAATATAGAGTAAGATTGTGAAGTTTCTCACTTTAACTAACGGAGGACTTTAGCAAATTATTACTTAGTTGCATAGACGGCCCTTTTTTTATTGTAGAAATAATAATGTAAAGCTTATAATTTAATTAGGTGATTAAAAGTGACTATACAACATAAAAAGATAAACAATTTTTATGATAGGCGTATACTGTTCAATAAATATCGTAAAAATACACCCAGCGTAATCTTTATTGCAGGGTTAGGCGATAGCCATGAAACATGGAAAAAGGTCCAAGACCGAATATCGGATGAAACGTCAACCTTGTCCTATGACAGGGCGGGTATTGGCAGGAGTCAAGACGTAGCTGTCCCGAGAACTTGCTGTGATCTTGTTGAGGAGCTCTCCGAATTGGTGCAAGCGCTTGACGTGGAGAAGCCCTATATATTAGTAGGCCATTCCTTTGGTGGATTGGTCGCCAAATTGTATACCAGTCTTTATCCGCTAGACATCTGTGGTATGGTTTTGGTTGACGCTGCACCGGAATATAAAGAACTTGCCTATGAAAAGGTTCTACCAGAAAATCTACTTGCAGGAAATAGGGAATATTTCGAGAATCCTATGTTGAATAGTGAGAAAATTGATAAAATACAGAGTTATAAGCAAATTGTTGATTATTCAAAACAAAGTGACATCCCTCTCTCAATTATTACAAGAGGTTTACCCGATAATAATGAAGATGGATGGCCCTCTCAAGAAATATTAGAAATTGAACAAAGTCTACAAGCAGAATTCCAATGGCTGTCAACGTCAAGTAAGTTCCAGATTGCTAGTCGTAGTGGACATTATATACATAATGATGAGCCTGATATTGTAATAGAAGAGATTTTATTAATGTTAAAGGGGATGGAAAAGTGAGCGATATAAGGTTGAAACTTATGGAGGATTTGCAAAGAATTGAGGAGAATGAGTATCAGTTAGGCGAAGGTGAGCAGCATCAAGATTTCTTACCTTTGTTACTTCAATATATCGGCGATCCTCAGCCAGAATTGCGGGATAACTTGATTTATCCGATGTTTTATATGTGGATTAAGGAAGAGAATAGGTTCAGTGATGAGGAGTTGCGTAGTCTCTTAACTGTTCTGACTGATGAGAACCATTTGTTCTATAATATTGGCAGCGAGGATGATCAGTCAGTTTTTACAAGGACGTTTTCTGCCTTGCCTATCGCTTTGATTATACAACGCCACAGACAGAATCCATTTTTAAATCAAGAAGAAATTGAGCAATTAATGCAAGAAATGCTCCGTTATTACAATGAGGAGAAGGATTTGCGGGGTTACCTTTCAGTAGGAGGCTGGGCTCACGGCGCATCACACGGTGCAGATGTTTTTGTTGAGTTGGTGCAGTGCGAGGAGAGCAGCGTTGCAATGCTACGTGAGGTTCTTGTCGCTATTTCTGGCATGCTACATAATGGAATACATATTTTTAGTGATGAAGATGATGAGCGGTTGGTCAATATCGTGGATACGATGATTGACAAAGAGTTACTTCCACATCAAGAAATTGCTGATTGGATTAGCTGCTTAGCGCAATGCTGCAATTTGCCGAGAAGTCGCAGTCAGGTGATTGCTCGCGTGAACAGCAAGAATTTTTTACGCAGTCTCTATTTCAGAAGGGGACAAGATAGCCGAGGGAATGAGCTTAATACTGCCATACTTGGCACTGAGGCAAAATTAAACAGGTTTTCTATCAGTTAAAGGATCCCAATCCATGGATTTGGCTGAGGGATTTACTGGTTTATTCCTCCATTAAAGCGCTTATTAACGGAGGAAATATTATAGAAATAATCAAACTTTTTTATAAAAGAATGATTCCATAAAATATATAATGAGCATGTTTTGATTAATCTTTTTTAAAACATGCTCTTTCTTTTTGCCTGTTTATCGACGCTATTAGGTATTATTTTGAACAATCTTTATTATAAAGCTAAACCACTTGCATCAATTTTTATGGGGTGACGAATGTTTGCGGTGCGGTCACATTTATGGATTTTATTTTGAAGATATATAATTTTTGATTTTTTAATTGCATGTCATCAAAAGTAGATCAAATGCTAATTTTTGTTCTATAAATGTGGAACGAAGATAAATATAAGTTATTCCATTAAAGGGCGCTATTATTGAGCACCACTGGGAAAATATGAGCAATCTTTTTATAAAATCCAAAATTAAATCTACTCGAACAGAATCCATTTTGATCAAACTTTTTTCAAAGCAACAGCTTTCTTATTAGGGAGAAGATTCAGCGGCAAAAGCGTTCTATCATGTACAGACCATGCTTCTCCGGCGCTGTGGGAATAGCGCCATCGATTCATATTCAGAAAAGTGCGGTCAGTTAATATTTTAAAAGAAGCTTTCGTCTGCTGTTCGAGAAAAAGGCCCTTTACTAAGACCTTAGTCTGAGAAAAATATAATCCTCGGGCGGGTTTATTCAATTGCCTTCTTCCTTTATCATCGTAGTAAGTAGCACTTTACAATTAACTAGAGAAAATTAAGGGAGAGAAGGCAATTGAATAAAGTATGGCGTTTCATCGTGGTATTTTGTTTTCAAAGTCGAATTTGTCTAAATTAACCATTTTTATCCCCCGATCAATTGATAATTAAGTATTATAAAAGGAATAGTTTATTATATGCTATTTAAACTTTTATATAAATTAAACAACAATATTGTTACTTATTTTGTTATCTTAAATAAATAAAAGAAAAAATTAATCAACTTTATTAAAACACCGTCCTTAATATGGACGGTGTTTTAGTATTTACAAAAGTTTTTTAAAAACAACTTTATTGTCAATTGTAATTTTCTAATTTTCGTATTAAATGATCATGTGGTTCCAGTTGGTCAATCGTTACATAATTTCATTTTAAGTGACATATACGTTGAGAATCTCGATGAAAGCACACCTAGGTTAAATTTAAACCGAAGTAATGATTAAATTACATTTTATATTTTAAATATTTAAAAAGTTCTTAAAAATGTATTACAATATGTGTAACGATATTATTATCCATATTTTGTTTAAATATTTTTTAGCTAGAGCATATTCTTGGTATAAGTATATAGGAGGCGCGATGTCAAAGAAAAATATACAAAATGAATATTGGGAAGAAAATGAGTTAGAGTATTTTCCTAAAAGGAGAGTTAGCAATAAATTAAGTTGGAAAATACACCATATTGCCGGTTCTTTTTACAGCAATAAAATGGGAAGGGTAATTGAATATGAATCGCTGGGAGAATGTTTATTTTACTTTTTCTTAGAACTGGCGAGAGAAGTAGAGCGATATTATGTACAACCAGTAGAAATTGAAATTCCTTATCTTTCAGGAGATGGGGATAGAAAGAGCTGGATTCATATTCCGGATGTATTAGTGTTTGGTAATGGATTTAAGCCAATGATATTTCAAATTAAAGAGACTCCACAGGAAAGTAAAAAACATGATTTTATAAATAAAATATGTCAAGAATACTCAGCTAAAAGGCAGTGGGAATATAAAGTTATTTATCCAAAGAAACTACCGCAAACAATTTTGTATAATATTAAATTTTTACAAGGGGCCATTCGTAAACGTAAGAGATTTGATGAATGGATACCTGAAATAATTTATCGAGTAGAACATATGGAGAATATAACAATAGACGAACTTGCTTCTAGTTTCTCACCTAAAGCGAACCCCCTACTAGTAATGCCAGCTATCTATCATCTTATTGCCACAGGAATTTTACAAATCAATATTACAAAGGAAATTGACCAGTATAGTGAAGTTAGGTTAAAAAAGCTAAACGAACAGCTACTACCATATCTTAATTTGGATGGTGATTTATTTGAATATTAGTGAGCTGAAATTAAATGGAGAAGTAAATTACTATGGTATGACATATATAATTTTGGCAATTGATCCACCTATCATTACTTTAAAAAGGAAAAATAATAGTGGAGATGCAATATCCATTAATTATTTTGAGTTAATAACAAATCCATCTTTTCATGCAAAAAGATCAATTAAAAGATTTATTGAAAAAGACAATAGTGTTTATTTTTCAGTTTTAGATTCTTTAGATGAAAAGAAAAGAGAAGAAGTATCAAAACGCTTAAAAATTATTAGACCTTTGTTATTGCTAGAAAAAATAAAACAAAGTCATTTTCCGTCTTATGTAGAGTTTCTTGAGAACTATAAAGACTTATTAAAAGAAAATGAAAATCCGGAGAAAATAAAACAAGAATTACTAATAGAGAGAGTAGCAATAAAATATTCTCTCTCAGACAGGACAATAAAAAGATATTTAGCAAATTATCGTAAAGTTGCTCATGAGAATCCTGCATATGGTGAAGAAGGGTTAATATCTAATGCAGGGGCAGGATATAAATATCGTAATGATAATAAAACTTTAATAATCAATCACCCTAAACATCCAGAGATGATATTAGATCAAATTCAAATTCGTCTGAGTGATGAATATATACCAATAATTAAAGAAGTAATTGAAAATGATTATTTGACACTTCAACGTAAAAGTAAAGCGAAAATTATTGATTTAATTAATATCAAATGTTCGATTAATGGGGTCCCACCTATAAAACCTGAGACTATGTATAAAATATTTGAACGGATCTCATCTAAAGTAGTTGAAAGAATGAGGTTCGGAACAAAGTCAATAAATAAGTATGAAGAAGTAAATAGAGGTTTTGCCAATAACGAAGCACTTTATCCACTGCATCTAGTAGAAATTGATCATACCCGAATGGACATAGAGGTTATTGACGAAAAAAATGGTGCTGTAAAAGGAAACCCATGGATAACATTAGGAATTGATGTTTATTCAAGGATGGTTTGGTGTATGTATATTTCATTTGAGCCACCCTCTGCTAATCGGGTTAGAAAAGCTATTCAACAAGGGGTTTTATTTAAAAATACAAAAGAACTATATGGAACTTTTAATGATTGGGAGATTTTTGGTATTCCACACACTATGCAATTTGATAATGGTCCAGAATTTAATAATCGTGCTATTAAGCGCTTAGTCGATGAAACTTTAAAGTCGAATATTAGGTTTCGTCCAATAGCAACGCCTAGATATGGAGGAACTATTGAGAGATTGATTGGTACAATTAATACACAAGTTTTACACAATTTAAATGGTACAACAAAAAGTAATATTTTCGATAAAGGAGAGTATGACTCAACAGAAAATGCTTTATTGAGTATTGAAAATGTAAGGGAAATTTTAACTAAGTATATAACAGACATCTATCATTTTCAAAAACACGCAGGGTTACCATTAGATTGTAATTTACCAATGACGCGTTTTCATGAGGGGCTAAAGAAGAGAGGGTTACCTGAATTTATAGAATCAGAAGACGAAGATTTATTTAAAGTATCTTTATTACCGACATTATATAAACCTTATACAAGGGATGGCGTTCGGATTGATAATCGTATTTATAGATTAAATTCATTATCTCATCTAATTGATAAAAGAGAGGTAAAGTATAGAGTTAAGTATGACATTGATGATATTTCATACATATATATTAAACCTCCAAATGAAAATAATTATGTAAAGGTTAATATTGTTAATCCTCCTTATGAAACTGTCCAAGGGATGAATGCTTATACTTATAAATTGTTGTTGAAGTATTTAAGAGACAAGGGCGAATTAAGAAGGAACAAAATTGCTACAGATGAACAAATTCTTCAGGCAAAAGCTGCTCTTCAAAAAGATATTGAGAAAATGTATAAAACTAATAGAAAAACGAGACAACAATTGGAAAGAATGGAGTGGAAAGTTGAGGTAACTAAAACTAATATAAATCAAAAAGAAAAAGTTAATAAGGACAATAAACTTACCTATGAACAACTTATGGCTAATGCAGTAAAAATTTTTAATGAAAGCTCAGATGAAAATTAAGAGGAGTGGGAAAATGGTATCTAACTCGACAACTAATTCTTTTTCGGAGTTTGCTGATAGAGTCTTAAATATAAATGTAGATCTTCCTAATGCTGAGTCAATATATAAAGTTATGGATTCTCATATTAAAAGGATAGGCAAAACTCGACATCTATTTATTACAGGACCGTCAAATGTGGGTAAAACTAAAATGGCGGAGAACTATATTCAAAGATACCCAGGATATACTTTAACCGAAGAAGACGGTACAGAAGTGGAAATTAAACCAGTGATTTATATGGAAGCCCCCCACCCATTTACCTTATTAGAGTTTTATCATGAACTGTTATACGGGTTAGGCTCTCCACGCTTAGGTGGTGTACCTAAGATAAATGATTTGAAGGTTCGTGCTTATCACTTAATAGATAGGCAAAAAGTGAAAATGGTCATTATAGATGAAGTAAATAATATACAGACCTCTGGTATTAATAAAAATTCAGCTATGGACGCCATAAAACATATGGCCAATAAAACGAATGTTACATTAGTTTTAATGGGTACCCCTGAAGCAGCAGAATTAAGAACTTTAGATGAACAGTATAAATCAAGATATCGTCCACGTTCTATCAATCGTTTTACAGAATGTAATGAAGAATTTTGTTTATTTTTAAATAAGATAGAAGAACAATTGAAATTTCCAAAGAAAATTGGCCTAGGAGACTTAAAAACAGGGCTACCTCAAATACTACATTTTCAAAGTAAAGGAAAAGTAGGTTATTTAGTTCCTATTATACAGGAAGCATATGATTTGCTAGGAGTTTTTCAAGAGTCATTCAATGACTTCAATAATGCCATCTTATCGCCATATGCACTGGATGAGGCGTATAAAATAATACAGGGAGATTTTATTGATGATATTCTAGATGAAAAACATTAAAAAGGGAGTATTACCTATACCAAAAGGGAATAATTGTGTTAAAAACTTTTGGAGAGGTTATTATTGAAGCCAAAATTCTTAACAATAAGAATTAGACCTTATGAGGATGAATTATTATCTAGTTTACTAATTAGGTTAGCTAATGCTAATGGTATCGATGTTTTAAAATTTTGTTCCGGCTTTAATATCAGCACTTCACATTATCTACAAAAAAACGATATAGATCTAATTGATTTTTATCCGTTAAATATTCTTGATATTGGAAAAATAGCAGAGATAAATAATTTAGATAAAACGACACTGCTTAATAAAACGTTTTTAAAAGTGATAAAAAAATTTACTGCTGAAAATTTCTCCAGAGTACGAAGTTTTACAGATTTAATTAGGAAAAAGCTATATTATTGTCCAGAATGTCTAAAGGAAAGTAATTATTATAGGGTTTTATGGAAAGTAGCAGGAGTAAATGGCTGTTTAAAACATAATAAATTTCTTATAGATAGGTGTCACAATTGCAATAAAGATATTCTCTTTAAGGAAGTATGTATAATGGGTTTCTGCCCCCATTGTAATTTTGCTTTAAAAAATTGCAAATCTATACTTGATAAAAAAGTACTTGTAGAAATAAACACTCATTTAATAAAGTCTTGGGAGTATTTATGGGGAGATAAGGTTCAGTCTATTCATACTAATCAGATGCCACTTAATTTATTGTATTTATTGAATGGATTTAAATTGGATTTAGATAGAACGTTAGTTACTAGAAATTTGAACAAACATGCTTCATTATCTATTTTGCTTCAGCATGTAAGAGGTACAAATGGATGTAGGAAAAATTTGCACTTGGGTATTGTATTGAATATTTTAAAAGAACAAAACTATAGTTTGGAGCAATTACTTAAACTAAAAGTTCCGAATGAGTTTATGACGAGACTCCAAACTAAAAAGAAAATAGATTATGTTTCATGTATGGCTCCTTGGTGTTCTTCTTTCGGAGAATTTGGATCTTTAGCTAAGACTGGGACAAGCAAGAAAAAGAAAAAAGATGGGGAAGAGTTAAAGTATTACCTTCTTTGTACTAAGTGTGGCTGTGAATATGCATTAACACTTGATGATCAACTAGTAGAACGAACATATTTTATTCACGCATACAATGAATTGATTACTGTTGATACATCAAGAAGCAATTTAAAAAGACTTGCTGCTACTTTAAAAATGTCTATTGATAAAACAAAAAGGTGTATATGTTATTTCATAAGTAGGAACCAATTTAATGATTGTTGCTTTTCTAAAGAATTTATGATGGATAATAATAAATTAAAAAATATCCTTAATGGAATTAGGGAAGGAATAGGGTTAAAGGAAATTAGACATTGGAACATATGGGAAAGCTACAATGAGTTTTTAATTTACAGATATCACGTAGATGTAATGAATGAATTGCACAGTAAAGGAGATTTTACTACTAAAACAAAAAATTATTCGAACAATAACTCACAATTATTATTAGTGAGGAGTACTGTTAAGACTTTATTTGAGATGAATGAAAATATCACAATAAAGAGTGTAAGTACTAAATTAAAGGTCTCTCCTGAAACAATCCGTAATTGGGGAGGGAATAAATATATAGCAGAAATGAAAAGGGAGCAGAAAGAATTTAGGTTATATCACTTGAGAAAAGAAATAAAAGATAAGGTAGAAATATATATAAGTGAAAGGTGTTCAGAAAATATCTCCCCGAATAAATTGTATGAATACTTAGAAATTAAGAGGTCGGTTTTATGGAAAAAGGATAAGGAATTAACTAGGTTTATTGCAGATAAATTAGGTACTCATAAAGAACCAAAAGTTTCTAAATAGATTAATTTAGGAGGGGTGAGTTTGAATGGAGGTTAGAAGAAAATTTACTATTAGGCCTAAATTGATAGAGGAGGAGTCTTTATCAAGTTATCTCGTTAGAACAGCAAATCTAAATGGGATCACCAGTATCTCGGAAATATGGCAAGTGGTAAAAAAAGGATCATATGAAGTTGCTAGGAATTACTTTTATAAGTTCGACTTATTTCCTACAGATATTGTTCATTTAAAAGACTTATCAATTTTATTAAATATAAAAGCTAACGAATTGGTAGTACATTCATTTGAGCCAATAGTTAGCTTTCTTTATCCGGGAGCATTCGGCAAAATGATTTTTGGTAAAGAGATTGAGCTTAAACACCGACGATTTTGCAGAAGTTGTTTAAAGGAGAATGGAGCATTTCAACTTTTATGGCAAGTTAAAGAGATACAAATGTGCAATAAACATTTAACTAGGATAGAATCAAAATGTCATGGATGTGGAAGTGAGCAATCTTATTCAAAAAAGGTGCTTTTAGAACACCTGAATTGTAGTGTTTGTGGGGAATTATTGTATAAAAATATAGGAAAATCTTCTCAGGATTATAACTTTATAAACAAGCAATTACGGATCTATAGAGACTGGAACAGTTTATATACATTATCAAATTTTATAAATAGTAATAATCCAAAAATGTCTCAACCAATTCATCGGAAAATAGCAATTTTATTATTATTTTTAACAACTCCGGATACAGGAAGTATAAATTATAAGAACCATCCCTTTTTTTCTCCTTCACAGGCGAAAAGATTATTAGATCTTGTGAGAAACAAATCTAATGACACTTTACGATTAGAATTTATATTAAACACTTTGAGAAAATTAGACATTGAAATAAACAGTTTCTTGTGTTTAGAAGTTCCAATATCTTTTATGCGAAGATCAATAAATAAAGCAAAGAATAAAAAAATTCAGGTTGTTGATTGTAAATCAGAATGGTGTAAATCCTATGGTACATCTAATAAGATGGTAGATATGAAATTTTCCGCTAATAAATATGTACCTAAACAAAATCTATATAATCAAATATGTGTGTGTACAGACTGCTGGGTAAAGGTTGGTATTAGTAAAGAAAAATTAATATGGGAAGAAGTAAATATTTCAATGGATTTATTAGAAAAAATTAATGACTCAATTGTTAAGGGCTTCTCTGAAAAAGAAATAATTCAACAGCTGGAAATAAATCCTGATAATTTATATTTCTATATGGGATATATATATCGCTTTAAACCATTTAATAATAATAATTTAAATACGGAAGCTAGAGTAAAAGAAGAAAGCGGTAGTAAATTGATAGACAAATTTTCTTTATTAAAATCCTTTTGGAAAAGAAATGAGCAGCTAACTTTACAAGCAACAAAACTTTTTGGGTGGGATGTTTTATCAACTTATTATTATTTTTGGCATCCTAAGGTACAAAAAAATATATACTTAGAGGAAAATTTACGAACAACAAATATAAAGAAAAGAAAACAATTAAAAAATAAATTGGACAGGGTGATTATGCACCTTGTTGAAAATAATATAGAGATATCTTTAAAAGAAGTAGCAGCTAGTTTAGATATAACAGAAAACACCTTGAAATATCATAACCTAATGGAAAATATAAATGAGGAAAAACTAAGGAATAAATTAAATAAAGAGAATGAACAAAAGGCGTTTATTTTCCAAAAAATAAATGAATATATTAATAATAAGAAAGCAAATGAAGAAATTATTTTAGTACATGAAGTACATAAATTTATTGGAGTATCCGAAAAAATCACAAAAAAATATCCTGAAATATCTAGGTTTATTTCTAATTCAGCGAAAGAAAGTAAATCCGAACAAAAATTAATAAAGAAGAGGAATTTAGAAAAAACTATAATTCAGATTTATAAACAATATGGTAGGGTTGATTATTCTCTTTTAAGTGAGTTTTTAGGAGTTACCAAAAAGACATTGACTAGCTCTAGTGGAGTGTATAAAGGGATCTCTTCATTGATAAAAAATATATTAGCTGATTTAGAGAATGATAAAAGCTGTAATACAAACAATAAAAAATAGAAACATGGTAACTTGATCTTTACTTCGTTCAATTAATTTAACCTAGACCTACTTTAATAAGGAGCCATTATAAAAGCATTCACATGTGATAAAACTATAAATAGTTCTTATATTTATAAAAAAAGCTGTTTTCGATAAAAGAAGATAAGAATACGGAAGCGTTGAAGACGAACAACTAGTTGAATTTGTTGATGAAATAGATGAGGAAATTATATCTGTAATTTATCGATTATACAATAAGACTTTAAAAGATTTAGAAAATCATTAAAGTTTGCTTCCTAATCCAGATATCTTTTTCAAGATACTTACCCCCATAATAGCAAGCTATTTTATATAATGTGAAATGTGAAATAACCTAAAGAATTCTCGGAATCAAACTATAAAGAATTTTAAAGCGATATAGTTTATGACAGTGTATATTATAAAATCATGTAATTATGACAGTTGTTATTATAAAAAATGACACCAAGATCTTATAAATTGCATTAAAATACATATAATTTTATGACAACATTAAATATAATTCACACTTGTGTGTAGATTTGAAATAAAGTTGTACCGTTTGTAAAAAAGATGTACCGTTTAAAATAAAGTTATACCGTTTGTAAAAAAGTTGCACCGTTTTGAGGCTGGGACATAACTAGCTTCAATTAGTGAGAAATCCGAATTTGAATGAATTCAAATTCGGATTTCTCTATTTTTTATGTTGTCTCCATATAG